>DGSP01000027.1 GCA_002393555.1 Prevotellaceae bacterium UBA4359 | reverse complement strand
CAGGAACTCATCGACATCAAAGAAGAGGACTTCGACAAGGTTGTGCCTTGGCAATATGAGTTCCAGCCGTTTGAGCATATCGACTTGGAGTATATCTACAAGCCGCTACTCGACTGGCTGGAGCAAGAACGCATCAAGGCGGCAGCAACACTCAATGCAGCGAGAGATGTGTTTAGACGGAGAGCAGCGGTGAAGGGCTTTCGCTTGGCAATGGTTTGCCATGCACTCTACAACTCCATTGGAAAGCGAGAGCAGAAAATCATCACGGACTTTGTTCTGTGGTTCTGCGCCGTCGATTTGCGAAACTCACTCTATCAGTTTGGGCAGCGATACAATGAGTTGCAGGAAAATTCGCATAGCAAAACCATTACTCACAATGCCGTGTTTGAGAAGATGGGCGACACCTTTACCAAGACGGACTTGCGTATAGCACTTCAAAGGGCCTATCTCAAAACTCCTGTCAGAGTTGTGGTGAGTCTGTGGTACAAAAACAAACTCATAGAAAAGAGAGGCGACACATATATCAAAATCAAGAACAACAAAAAACAACAAACGACATGAAACTGAAAATCAACAAACAAACAATAGAAATCGTCCTTTGGCTACTCGGACAACTCATAACGGTATTGAGGCAAATATCCAAAGACAACAAAGGCTCTGAGGATGGCAATGCTTTCGCAAGGTCAGCCAATAATGTGAACGTTTTAAGAAAGATGTTTATAATGATTAAACAAATCAAAAACTTGGAAAGCCATGAACAAAAAGAAATTGGGAAGGATGCCAAGGGGAATTAGAAACTGCAACCCTCTCAACATCCGAAAAAGCGAAGATAGATGGGTGGGATGTTGTGGTAACGATGGTGCATTCTTGCAGTTTATCGACATCAAACATGGGTTAAGAGCGGCTTTTAGGCTGCTCTACACCTATGGCTATCGCTACAATTTGCGAACTATCAAAGATATTATTTGCAGATGGGCACCCCCTTTTGAGAATAACACAATAGCCTACTTGCAAAGAGTATGCAGTTACGCTGGCTTTGAGGCAGACGATTGTATCATCGTCGAATATTCGGGGTACAAAGAAAAAGCCTGCAAGTTGGTGGCAGCCATGTCTTTTGTGGAGAATGGCGGTGACTATCTATCATTATCAATCATTAGAGAAGCCTATGATTTGGCTTTTCCTAAAAAAACTGAGTAACTATGAGAAAAATACAGTTGACAAGAGAAGTTTACAATAAGTACGGTGTTTTTGGGCTATTGCACATCAAAGACACCGATTTGAAAAAGGACTTGATGCTACGAACGGTTGAAAGACCTCAAGTGCCAGAAGACTGGAAGAAACTTACACCCACCCAAAGGATGAGGTACTGCATACCCGAAGGAGAGTACCCCATGAAGTGGAGTTTTGATGATGACTTGAACCTAAGATTTGTCATCAGAGGTATTTCGACATGGCAGACAATGCACTTTTCTGGCTCTAACCTAACCGAGGCCAATGTGATAAAAGTTGGAACTGAGGCCACAAGTGACGGTTTTGTGAAAGAAGGCGATTGGGTGATGGCTGCTTTTAGTAAATACCTTAACGGCTTGATGGCCTGTGGCTTCATCCCCACTTCGCCTAAATATGGGTTCTTCACTCTGGAAATAGAAAACTCCCCAACCTACCGAGAGGATGGCTATGATGGAAGCGATGAGGTTAGGGGTGACTTAGACGAATAGACTCAATGTGTTTCTTTTCCTGTACTTGGTGCATCCTATCTGTGAAGATAGGATGCACTTTTGATGTTAATTTGTTAATTTGTTAATTTGTTAATTTGTTAATTATGCTTTTCGAGCGAGGATGCTATGTCGGTGGGCGAAGAGTTCTTCATGCCTTCGGAGGAGTTTGATGGTGAATGTGAAGAAATTTGGTAGGCGGTTGTTTCTCTTTTGTCATTTTGTGATTTTGTGATTTTTGCGGGGCGGAAACGTTAAACAACGTTTAATTGTGGTTTAAGGAGTGTGAAATATTTTGTCGGGTGGGATTGTTTTTCTACTTTTGTGCCATGTTTGAACAAAGGATGCACAAAATCAGAGTGATGAAAAGATTGATGCATATAGTGGCTGGGGCAGTGGCAGGCGCACTGATGTTGGTGGCTTGCTCGACCAGTTACAACATTACGGGTACTTCGTTGCAGTCGTTCTACGACGGCGACATGGTGTACTTGCGCCCCTTGGGGGGCGCGGACACGAAGGCTGTGGATTCGTGTCGCATTCTGCATGGGGCGTTCACGATGACGGGGCCTGTGGATTCGGTGATGTGTGTGAGGATGTTTTTCGGCACGAGTGGCGATAATATCCCGATTATTCTGGAGGAGGGTAACATCAGGGTGATTGACTTGAATAATGCGATGAAGGTGGAGGGTACGCCGCTGAATGATAAGTTTTATGCGTTCATGACGGAAAGGGATTCGCTGATGTTTCTTTTGCAGGAGTTGCCGAGAAAGGAGAGTGTGATGATTCTGGATGGGTATGACCACGATGAGATTCTGCGTGAGTTGGGCGAGGAAGAGGGAACTATCCGTATGGCGATTGACAAGTTGGAAACGGATTTCGTGACTGCGAATTTTGACAATGTGCTGGGGGTGACGTATTTCTTGGTGCTTTGCGACAATGCGTATAACCAGTTTGGTTATGCGACGACAACTCCGCAGATTGATGAGATTTATGGCCGTGCGCCGGATGCGTTTAAGGAGAACAAGGATGTGAAGCGGTATATGAGCCTGTGTGAGGGGAAATGAAGATAAAATGGTAAAAAAGCGGAGCGACTGAAATTTCAGTCGCTCCGCTTTTTTAGTTTGATGAGTCCTCCGATGTCCGTTCGCTTTTCGCTTCGGCTTCGTTCCTTGCCTCTCGAAATGCTACTACCATCCCCTGCCGGTCCTCCGATGTCCGTTCGCTTTTCGCTTCGGCTTCGTTCCTTGCCTCTCGAAATGCTACTACCATCCCCTGCCCAAGCGAAAAACATACTCAATGTTTTTCACTTGGTCATCCATTCATGCTGATGAGGAATTCTTCGTTGTTTTTGGTGCGTTCGATTTGCTTCATCACGAAGTCCATGGCTTCCATGGGGTTCATGTCGGCCAGATGGTTGCGCAGAACCCACATACGGTTGAGCGTGGTCTGGTCTTGCAGCAGGTCGTCGCGGCGAGTGGAAGAGGCCGTGAGGTTGACGGCAGGGAAGATGCGCTTGTTGGCCAGGCTGCGGTCGAGTTGCAGTTCCATGTTGCCGGTGCCCTTGAACTCTTCGAAGATGACTTCGTCCATCTTGGAGCCAGTGTCGATGAGGGCTGTGGCGATGATGGTGAGCGAGCCGCCGTTCTCGATGTTGCGGGCTGCGCCGAAGAAGCGCTTGGGCTTGTGGAGTGCGTTGGCATCGACACCGCCGGAGAGCACTTTGCCTGAGGCTGGTGACACGGTGTTGTAGGCGCGGGCCAGACGGGTGATGGAGTCGAGGAAGATGACGACATCGTGGCCGCACTCGACCATTCGCTTGGCTTTCTCCAGCACGATGCCGGCTATCTTGACGTGGTTTTCGGCGGGTGCGTCGAAGGTGCTGGCTATGACTTCTGCATTGACGGTGCGGGCCATGTCGGTCACCTCCTCGGGGCGTTCGTCGATGAGGAGCATCATGAGATAGGCTTCGGGGTGGTTGGCGGCGATGGAGTTGGCTATGTCCTTCATCAGCATGGTCTTACCTGTTTTGGGCTGTGCCACGATGAGGGCGCGCTGGCCTTTGCCGATGGGCGAGAAGAGGTCAACCACACGGGATGACTTGCTGTCGCCGGCTCCGCTGCAGAGTCGGAACTTCTCGTCGGGGAAGAGGGGGGTGAGGAACTCGAAGCCCACGCGGTCGCGCACTCGGGCTGGGTCGCACCCGTTGATTTTCTCGATGCTGGCGAGGGGGAAGAAGCGTTCGCCTTCGCGAGGGGGACGCACGAAGCCATCGACCACGTCGCCGGTCTTGAGGCCGTAGTGCTTGATTTGCTGCAGGGTGACATAGACATCGTCGGGTGAGGGCAGGTAGTTGTAGTCGCTGCTGCGCAGGAACCCGTAGTTATCTACTGTCTCGAGTACACCGCTCACACGGATGATGTTGTCGAAGTCGTAGGTTTTCTCCTTCACCATCTTGTCTTTTCGCATCATGTTCTGCGGAGCAAAGTTGTCGTATTGTGGCACATTGTTGTAGGTCGGTTCATGCTCCACTTCTTTCTCGAAAATCGGGAAGTTGCCGGCGAAGTAGTCTTCTTCGTGGGGAATGTCTTGCAGGATGATGAAGTCGGGGGTGCTGGCAGGGGAGGCTGCCTTCTGTGCTGTGGAGAAGATGGTCTTGGGATGAGAGTCGGACGAGGTGAATGCCTCTTCTGGCACTACGCTGTCGATGAGTCTTGCCTTTTCGGCATCGCTCTCGGCGAGTGGGGCGGTCTCTTCAGCCACGGTTTCAGCAGGTTCGGCTGCGGCAGGCTCTTCTTTTGCCTTGGGCTTGCGTCCGCGCTTCTTCGGTGCGGGTGCTTCTTCTGCGGTGCTGGGTGCGGCAGCGGATTCGGTGGCGGCTGCGTCTCCGTCCTTGGCTTTTGGCTTGCGGCCACGCTTCTGTGGCTCGGCAGGCTTCTCTTCTGCTGTTGCCGCTGGTTCGGTTTCGGCCAGCATGGCTTTTTCTTCATCGGACAGGTCGGCATACATCGACTCGTCTTTGGTCACTTTCATGTTCTTGTCTATCTTCTTGGCCTTGTCCTGATTGGCCGTATAGACGCGGTCAACGTTCTTGACGCTGACTCTTGAACGTTTGCGTGTTGTCTTTTCGGTTGCGGTGGAGGCATAGGTCGTGGCCTGCTCGTCGATGATGGCCAGCCGGAGACTGATGTCTTCCATCTTGTCGGCATTCTTGATGCCCAGTTCCGCAGCAATGCTGAGAAGTTCCTCCTTCTCTTTGCGGTTGAGTTCTTCTAAATTATACATAATGTGGTGGTAGTTGTTTAGTGGTTTTGTCGTAAGAATAGTTTACAAACCTACTAATCTACTAAATGACTGATTACAGTGTTTATGAAAAATGTTTTTGTGTGGATGGGTTTTGCGACAACTCTTTTTCTTTACAAATTTTTCCGTTGTCCCAAAAAGATGGTGCAAAAGTAGTGATTATTTTTATTCCTCACAAATTCTTTTGCAAAAAAATACGGGAAAATTTTCTTTCCCGCATGTTTCTATAGGCTCTTGTTGATGTCTTCGATGTAGTTGAGGAGTTCTTCGCGTCCCATTTTGCTGGTGGCACTGGTGATGAAGTGAGGGGGAAGTTCTTCCCATTCTTCGTGCAAGGTGTTGAGGTATCTTTCTACGGTTGGTTTCACTTTCGAGGGGGGGAGTTTGTCGGCCTTGGTGAAGACGATGGCGAAGGGAACGCCTTTGCTGCCGAGAAAGTGGAGAAAGGCGAGGTCAACCTTTTGTGGGTCGTGGCGGATGTCGATGAGCACGAAGAGACAGGTGAGTTGTTCGCGCTCAAGCACATAACTACTAATCATGTCTTTCAGTTTGTCCATGGCTTTTTTGCCTCGTTGGGCAAAGCCGTAGCCGGGCAAGTCAACGAGATACCACTGGTTGTTGATGAGGAAGTGGTTGATGCACATGGTCTTGCCGGGTGTGGAGGAGGTGAGGGCCAGTTTGCGCCGCTCGGTGAGGGCGTTGATGAGGGAGGACTTGCCCACGTTGCTGCGACCGATGAATGCGTATTCGGGGCGTTGGTCTTGGGGACACTGTGAGTGGTGTGGCTTGGAGCCGATGTAGGTGGCTGAGGTGATGTTCATCTTTTGGGGGGAGTTTTTGCCAGTTGGACGAATTGGGTTAGTGAGGCAAATTGGGTTGGTGAGTCTAATCTTACTGGGATTTTAAGCAAATTCTGAGAGTTCGAGCCAGCGGAGTTCCTTGGCTTCCAGTTCTTCGGAGAGGGTGGGGAGGCGTTTGCTCATCTGGGTGATTTCGTCCACCGAGGTGGTGCCTCCGCAGAGGGCAGCCTCGATGCGTTTCTTCTCGTCTTCGAGGGCGGCGATGTCTTGTTCCAGTTGGTTGAACTCTTGCCGCTCTTTGAAGGTGAGCCGGCGGGCGCGGTTCTGGTTGCGTCCGTCAGGTTTCTTTTCTTCTTTGGCGGGTGTTTTCTCGGTGGGTTGCTGCTTGTCGTTCTGCTCTTTCCAAAGGCGGTACTGGCTGTAACTGCCGGGGAAGTCTTGTATGTCGCCGTCTCCGTGGAAGACGAGGGTGTGGTCAACGACTCTGTCCATGAAGTAGCGGTCGTGGCTGACGATGATGAGGCAACCTCGGAAGTTCTTGAGGTAGTCTTCGAGAATCTGCAGGGTGACGATGTCGAGGTCGTTGGTCGGCTCGTCGAGGATGAGGAAGTTGGGAGCCTTCATCAGCACGGTGCAGAGGTAGAGACGTCGGCGTTCGCCACCGCTGAGTTTGTAGATGTAACTGTGTTGTTCTTCGGGCGAGAAGAGGAAGTGCTGCAGGAACTGGCTGGCAGAGAGGCGTTCACCATTGCCCATATCGACGTATTCGGCAATGTCCCTCACGGCATCAATCACCTTCTGGTCGTCGCGAAACTGCATGCCCTGCTGAGAGTAGTAGCCAAAGCGCACGGTTTCGCCGATGTCGATGGTGCCGCTGTCGTGGGGTTCGAGTCCCAGGAGCATCTTGACGAAGGTCGATTTGCCTGTGCCGTTGTTGCCCACGATGCCGAGTTTCTCGTAGCGAGTGAAGTTGTAGTTGAAGTCCTTGAGGATGGTGCGGCTGCCGAATGCCTTGCACACATTGGTCATCACGAAGATTTTGTTGCCGATGTAGGTGCCGCCCATCTCCAGGCGCACGTTGCGTTCCTCGATGCGTTGCTTGGCTCGTTTCTCCAGTTCGTAGAAAGACTCAATCCTGTAGCGGGCCTTTGAACTGCGGGCGCAAGGAGTGGAACGCATCCATTCCAGTTCTGTTCTATACAAATTGTTCGCGCGAGCAATCTCTGCGTTCATGTTGTCGATGCGCTCCTGCCGCTTCTCCAGATAGTAGGAGTAGTTGCCCCGGTAGGTGTAGATGCGCTCGTTGTCCATCTCGATGATGGAGGAGCAGATGCGGTCGAGGAAGTAGCGGTCGTGGGTCACCATGAGGATGGCCATCGTGCTGCGGCTGAGCATGTTTTCCATCCACTCTATCATCTGCAGGTCGAGGTGGTTGGTGGGTTCGTCGAGGATGAGCAGGTCGGGCTCTCCGGCCAGCACTCTCGACAGGGCGATGCGCTTCACCTGTCCGCCGCTCAACTGTGCCTCGGTGCGTTGGGCCTCTTCGGCTGAGATTTTCATCTGGGTCAGATACTGCTTGTAGCGTTGCAGGAACTCCTCATCCTTTCCCTCCATCTCGTGGGGGGCGAGTGTGGGTGTCTGTTCCAGATAGCCCACTTTGATGCCATTGCGGAACACAATCTTGCCGCCATCGTCGCCTTCCTTTCCGGCAATGATGCTCAGCAGGGTCGATTTGCCTGTGCCGTTCTTGGCGATGAGGCCGATGTGTTCGCGCTCGTTCACGGTGAACGAGATGTTGTCGAACAGCACACGGTGGCCGATGCGTTTGGTCAGTCCTTGTATTTCGAGATAGGGGCTTGCCATAGTTTTGTCAGCGTGTGGTGAGTTTCTGTTCTTTGGCTGTCAGTCGGCGAAACTTCTCGGCATGGCGAATGTGGTTGCCGAAGAGACTGATGATGTCGTCCAGTTCGCCCAGATAGTGCATCTCCACGCTCACCTTGTAGCCCTCGTCGTCCAGTTCTTCCTCCCATTCGCGCAGAGTTTCAAGAGCCTCCTTGTTGTCGTTAGTCAGCATGAAGGGGATGAGGTGTACCTTTTTGGCCTTCTCGCTTTTCAGTTGCTTGAGCAGATGGGCAAACGTGGGCATTCCGCCGATGGTGACAGCATGCCAGCCCTTCATGTCCCTGTTGCGGAGAGTGTAGTCGAGCACGGCGTATTGTGTGGCGTTGCCATTGTCGGCATCGGCACAAACGAAGACGTTGACCATTTTGGGCTGGCCAAAGATGGCTGCAGCCTGAATGGCTTTCTCGTAGTCTTCGGGACTGCTGAGCAGCGGTTCGCCCAGACGGATGTGCTTGAACTTTCCTTTCATGTCCTCCACCGTCTGGCGCAGGCACTGCATGTTGAGGCCATCGGTCAGGTCGGACGACTGGATGAGCACGTGGGTGTAGCCTTCCTTCTGCAACTGGCTGAGCAGTTCGTCGGGGGTGGGCACTTGTTTCATGGTGCTTCTCGATGTCCATGCCTCGCGGAAGGCATAGTTGGGGTAGGCTTGTCTGAGTTGCTGGTTGATGCGCTCGTAGGTGCTAATGGCAGAACCGTCGAGGGTGCCGTCGTGTACGGCCACCACGACTGCCTTGTCGCCTTCGCGCAGACCGTCAAACAGGTCTTGCTCCATCTCTGCCGTCTGCGCCATGGTGGGCAGTGTGGGGATGAGGCACGTGAGAATCAGGGGAAACAGGAGAGTGAGTGTTCTTTTCATGCGTCAGGAGTCTTATTCGTAGGGGGTCATGTCGGCTTTCTCGCGGATGGCCGAGATTTGATGTTTGGTGATGGCCGGTACAATCATGCCGAGCAGATGGGCAATCTTGTCCACCTTGATGCTTTCGTGTCCATTTTCCAGCATGCGGTAGGTGCCGTCGCCCGGCACTCTGATGGTCACGGTGGTGCTGGCTTGGGTGTCTTCGGCCGAGCGGACTGCCTTGATGCCGTTGCGGGCCAGTGCCTTGCAGAAGAGGCGGTACTGGAGCGAGTCTTCTCCTTGCACCACCACCTCGCGAGCAGTGTCGTGGCTGATGGAGAAGGAACATGTCTCGCGGTCGTATGTCATGTTCTCCTTGGCAAAATATCGTTCAATGCTGCCGTCGATGCTGAGGTCCTCGGGCAGTCCGGCGGTCAGTCCCAGTGTGGGGTCGAGCAACCACACTTGGTCGGCCACCTGCAGGGCATGCTCCAGGTCGTGAGTGCTCATGAAGATGGTCTTTTTCAGTGCTTTGGCCAGTCGGTGCAGCAGGAGCATCATGGCAATCTTGCTGGGATAGTCGAGATAGGCGGTGGGTTCGTCCAGCAGGATGATGGGCGTTTCTTGGGCTATGGACTTGGCTATCATCACCTTCTGCCGTTCGCCGTCGGAGAGTGTCTGCATGGGACGCTGTGCGAGCGGTTCGATGCCCACCCAATTCATGCACTTCTTCACCACGTCCCTGTCCTTCTGGGCCAGTTTGCCCCAGAAGCCCGTGTAGGGTGCACGTCCCATGGCCACCACCTCTTCGGCGGTCATGTTCTTGATGCCGGAGTTGTCGGTCAGCACCACGCTGACGACGCGGGCCAGTTCCTTGCTCTGAAAGTTCTTGAGGTCGCGCCCCATCATGGTCACCATGCCTCCCAAGGCGGGCTGGAAACCGCCCAAGGTGCGCAGCAAGGTCGATTTGCCAGCACCGTTGGGCCCCAGCAGACAGACCATTTCGCCGCTGTTCAGCGTGGCGTTCAGCCCCTGGGCTATGACCTTCTCGCCGCCTTTCACTTTGTAGCCTGTTGTCAGGTTCTTCAATTCAATGGATATACTCATAACGGCTGCAAAGGTACGGCTTTTCGACGAAAAAGTGGCCAAAAGGAAATGAAAAATGGATTTCATTTTCACTTTTCAACGGAAAGTCCTACCTTTGTGGCAAAAAAAGGAAATAGACGTATGAAAAAGACAATGACTCTCTTGGCGGCCCTGCTCATGTGTGTCACCGCCATGGCAAAAGACCTGAAAGTGCTGGTGGTGAAGACCACCCCAGAGGTGCAGAACGTGGAGACGCGGACGAATGTGAAGAACCAACTGCGCCTGACGGCAGGCGTGAAGAAGGTGGAGGCCGACTTCGCCGCCAGGCAGGTGATGGTGACCTACGATGCCGAGAAAACCAACTCCAAAACCATCGTGGCCGCTCTGAAGAAAATCGGGTTTGAGGCAACGGTGGTGAGCGACGGAAAGGCTCCCGAACGGGCTGCCAAGCCGGCTCAGGTGGATGCCGTGTCGGGTGCCTCACAGCAGAAGAAGTGACGTAGCCTCGAAGCCCCCATCTTCACACCCTCCCGAAAGGCTCTTTTTGTGCCTCCAAACCGACGTCCCGGACATCGGTTGACCGATGTCCCCGATGTCGGTTGACCGATGTCCGGGACGTCGGTTGAGAGGCAGTGGAGATGTTCAGTGAGTGGTGTCGCCAAAGTCGGGGTGGTGGCAGTGCGTGAGTCGGAGGAGAGGAAATGTGGGCTAATTCATAAAATATGTTACTTTTGGCCATTATTTCGCAAATAAATTTGGTGGATAGTTTTTTTTCTCCTATATTCGCAATGTGAAAAAGAAACTAACCTATTGATACCTATTATAAATGATAAAGTGACATGGACAAAAGAAACTATTGTGTCATTCTGGCCGGCGGGCTTGGCACTCGCCTTTGGCCAATGAGCCGTGAACAGAAGCCTAAACAGTTTATTGATGTGCTTGGCACAGGGAAGACCTTGCTGCAGATGACCTATGAGCGGTTTGCCAGTTTCATCGATGCCGACAACATCATCATCGTGACGAACGAAGGCTACCGTAAGTGGGTGGTGGAGCAGTTGCCTGGATTGAGGTATGAAAACATCCTGATGGAGCCTATGCGCAGAAACACGGTGCCTGCTGTGACGTGGGCTGCACTCGAAATCCAGCGCCGATGCCCCGACGGGCGTTTCATCGTGAGTCCTTCCGACCAAAACATAACCAACTATGACGCATTCTGCGAGGACATATTGCGTGGCCTCGACTATGTGGGCTTGAGTGGCATGTTGCTCACCCTCGGTGTCAAGCCCACACGAGCCGAGGAGTCGTATGGCTACATCCAGATGACTGAAGAACGGAAAGACTTCAGCAACATCTTCAAAGTGCAGAGTTTCACAGAGAAACCTGCCAACGACTTTGCCCGCATCTTCTTCGAGAGTGGCGAATTTCTCTGGAACACGGGCCTCTTCATGTGGCGCGCCGACACTTTCCTCGATGCCGTGAAAAGTGCCAGCGACGAGTTTGCCGGGATTGTGGAAAATGTGGTGACAAAATACAGGGAGGGCGAATACATAGCCGACCTGCTGATGGAGTTGTTCACAAAGTGTCCCAACATGAGTCTGGAGCAGAGTGTGTTGGAGAAGTCGGAAAATGTCGATGTGATGCTTTGCCGCTTCGGCTGGGCCGACCTCGGCACATGGGCTTCCTTGCATGCAGCGTTGCCTCAGTCCGACATGGGCAACGTGGTCATCGACTCAAAGTCGCTCCTCTACGACTGCAAGGACTGCATCATCAAACTGCCCGACGGCCATGTGGCGGTGGTGCAAGGACTGGAAGACTATGTGGTGGTGGAAGAAGGCAACGTGCTGGTCATCTGCAAGAAAGGCGACCAGAAGAACATACGCAAGTTTGTGAACGACGCACAACTGAACCTCGGCGAGGAATACGTGTGAGGTTTTGTGGATTACAGCAGTCGCTGGATGTTCTCTTCCAGTGACCCCTTCATGAAGTCGCTGCGGAGCACAATCTCGTTGTCGCGGTTGACCAGGAAGAACGTGGGCAGATTGACGATGTTGTAAATCTGTGTGGTCGCACCGTCAGTCTCATGCACACACACCCATGGCAGGTTTTCGCACGAGAACTTCCAGAAGTGGATGTCTTCGTCGAGCGAAATCTGATAGATTTCAAACCCTTGCGCATGGTATTTCTCATAGAGGGAACGCATCAGTCGGGTGCGTTCCCTCGACTCTTTGGCTTCATAGACAGTGAAGTCGATGAGTACCACCTTTCCCTTCAACTCCGTGATGCTGTGCAGGCGGCTGTTGATGTCGGGCAGGTTGATGTCGATGATGCCAGTTTCGGCCACTTTCTCCTCATCTACTTGCAGCACCTTCTGTTGCGGTGTGGCCGTGTTGTCCATACCCTTAATGGCCATGTTGCACAGTTGTCGGGTGCGTGGCGCATCGGGATAGGCACCGTCCCACGCCGTGGCCACAGTGGCGTAGCAGCGCACGTCGGTACGATCGGTCAGCGGATTGAACAGTTGGAAGGTGCCTTGCAGGTCGGTCAGACTTTGGCACACAGCATAGTAGGCTGAAGCCGAACGCGGGTCGGCAAAGATGTAGTTCGTCTTCATCTGCTCCTTGTAGCGGTCGATGATGGATTGGAGACTATCCACCTTGTCGCCTGGCAACATGTCCTCGTTCTGCTCAATCGCTATCAGTCGCTTCTGCACCTGTTGCTGCATCAGGCTTATCTCCTTGATTTTCTTGCTGCTCTCATTGCCCTCGATGGTGTAGCCCTTGTCCATCGTCGGCAACTTGGCCGTGACGGTGATGCTCTCCGTGCTATCGACGGCGAAGTTGATGACGTGTGTCCCTATCTGCAAGGCATAAAACTCGGGTGCATCCGCTGGTGCCTTGGCATCGAAAGAGAAACGTCCGTCCTCCTTCAGTTTCACTGAATCCAACCGCTGCACCCCGTCCAGAGTGCTGTGGGTGAAATAGAGCATCGAGTCTTTTGCCCCCTCAATCGTTCCTTCCACGCTGAACTTCGGCGTGTTGTCGCAGGCAGCCAACATCAAGGCTCCTGCCGCTATCATTGTGAGTGTTTTCTTCATCTCTGTGTTACATTTTGAGAGCAAAGGTACACCTTTCTTATTAAAAAGGAGGAAAGAAAGGCAGTTTTTCGTGCAAATATCGTCTGTATGTGCAGAAAAAGAGTTATCTTTGCCCGATTTTTCGTGCCGAGAGTGGCACGACTACAGATGTTTTTATATATTTTCAAACAACAAGATGAACGTAATTACAAAGAAGGTTTCGTTGCCTGATGGAAGAGAAATCAGCATCGAAACAGGAAAACTGGCCAAGCAAGCGGATGGAGCGGTGATGCTCCGCATGAACGACACCATGCTCCTCGCCACTGTTTGTGCAGCGAAAGATGCAGTACCGGGAACAGATTTTATGCCACTCCAGGTAGAGTATCGTGAGAAGTATGCGGCCAATGGCCGTTTCCCTGGAGGTTTCACCAAGCGCGAAGGCAAGGCAAGCGACGAGGAAATCCTCACTTGCCGTCTGGTTGACCGTGCCCTCCGTCCGCTGTTCCCCTCGAACTATCATGCGGAAGTTTATGTGAATGTCATCGTCTTCTCGGCCGATGGCAAAGATATGCCCGACGCGCTGGCTGGTTTTGCTGCCAGTGCCGCTCTGGCTTGCTCCGACATTCCTTTCGAAGGCCCCATCTCTGAGGTGCGTGTGGCTCGCATTGGAGGCAAGTTCGTGATTAACCCCACTTTCCAGCAACTGGAAGAGGCTGACATGGACCTGATGGTCGGTGCCACCGAAGAGAACATCATGATGGTGGAAGGCGAGATGAAGGAAGTGCAGGAGAAGGATTTGCTCGAAGCCCTCAAGGCTGCCCATGAGGCCATCAAGCCCCAGTGCCGTCTGCAGAAGGAACTGATGAAGGAGTTGGGCAAGGACGTGAAGCGCGAGTACTGCCACGAGGTGAACGACGACGAACTGAAGGCTGACCTGCAGGCTAAGTGCTACCAGCCAGCCTATGACGTGACGAAGCAGGCTCTGGAGAAACAGGCGCGTGCCGAAGCCTTCGAGAAGATTCGTGAGGACTACAAAGAGGCATACGCCGCCGCCCACACCGAACTGAGTGAGGACGAACTGGCTGAGAAATACGCACTCGTGGACCGCTACTACCACGACGTGGAGCGCGACGCCATGCGCCGTTGCATCCTCGACGAGGGCACTCGTCTCGACGGTCGTAAGACAACTGACATCCGTCCCATCTGGTGCGAGGTGTCTCCCCTGCCTGGCCCTCACGGAAGTGCCATCTTTACTCGTGGTGAAACACAGGCACTGGCTACTGCCACCCTCGGCACCAAACTTGACGAGAAACTCGTGGATGGTGCGCTCGACCGCCACTACATGAAGTTCCTGCTCCACTACAACTTCCCTCCGTTCTCTACGGGCGAGGCAAAGGCACAGCGTGGTGTGGGTCGCCGCGAGATTGGTCACGGCCACCTTGCATGGCGCGGCATCAAGGGACAACTCCCTGATGATTATCCCTACACCATCCGCGTGGTCAGCGACGTGCTGGAGTCCAATGGCTCTTCGTCGATGGCCACCACATGTGCCGGCACGCTGGCTCTGATGGATGCAGGTGTGCCCATCAAGAACCCTGTGGCTGGCATCGCTATGGGTCTCATCAAGAACCCCGGCGAAGAGAAGTATGCCATCCTCTCCGACATTCTGGGTGATGAGGACCACCTGGGCGACATGGACTTCAAGACCACTGGTACGAAGAACGGCTTGACTGCCACTCAGATGGATATCAAGTGCGACGGTCTCTCTTACGAGATTCTGGAGAAAGCCCTCATGCAGGCCAAGGCTGGCCGTGAGCACATCATGGGCGAGATGATGAAGACCATTTCTGAGCCACGTCCTGAACTGAAGCCACACGTGCCACGCATCGAGCAAATCATCATTCCCAAGGAGTTCATCGGTGCTGTCATTGGCCCTGGTGGCAAGGTTATCCAGCAGATGCAGGAAGATACTCAAACCGTCATCACCATCGATGAAGAGGATGGCGTGGGCAAGGTGCAGATTTCTGCTCCCGGTCGCGATGCCATCGAGGCTGCCATTGCCAAAATCAAGGCTATCGTGGCTATCCCCGAGGTGGGCGAGGTCTATCACGGCACCGTGCGTAGCGTCATGCCTTACGGCTGCTTTGTCGAGTTCTTGCCCGGCAAGGACGGTCTGCTCCACATCTCGGAGATTGACTGGAAGCGTCTCGACACTGTCGAGGAGGCTGGCATCAAGGAGGATGACGAGATTGACGTGAAACTCATCGACATCGACCAGAAGACGGGCAAGTACAAACTCTCTCGTCGTGCCCTCATCGAGAAGCCTGCCGACTATCAGGAGCGTCCGCAGCGCGAGCGTCGTCCTCGCCCCGAACGTGGCGAGCGTCGTCCACGCCCTGAGCGCGCACCTCGCAACAACCATGAGTCACACAATGAGGCTCCTGCTCAGGAGGGTGGTGACTTCAAGTCTGCTCTCGACGACCTGCTGAAGTAAAAGTGCAGCATCAAAAATAAGTAGGAGGGACTCACATCATGAACGATGTGGGTCCCTCCTACTTTCGTGCGTCCGTCTTCTTCTTGTGTGTTCCGTCTTTTTCTTGTGTACTCGTTTTCTTCTTTTGTGTTCCGTCCGCAGAAGTTCTCGATGTTCAAGGCTTCTTTTCTGCTACGTAAGCCTCGCCCAGCGTGTTGCCCCGGCAGATGAGCAGACTGTCGCCACCCGGATAGACCGAGATGATGGCCGCATTCCACTCCAGCGCTTCGATGTATTGCTTGGGTTGGCCGCGCAGTGGTTGCTGCTTGATGCTGTAGGTGCTGAAGATGCCTTTGCCGTGGCTCTTCACCCGCACGGTCTTGAGGCTGTCGCGGTCGAAGTACATGGGTTCTTTCAGGTGCAAGTCGGCCATGCCTATGGGACACAGCGTGTCACCTTCCACGGGGGTGAGATGGAACGTGATGAAGCCGCCCGTGGAGGCCTGACGGTAGGTCATGCCATCGTGGGGCATGGGGTTCTCCTCATGCACAGGCAGGTTCACTCGCACGTTCACCTTTTGCAGGTTCGCCACCTCTTCGGCTGTTTGAGGCTGTTGGTCAGCCATGACCGACGGGAGCCAGTATTCGCCCGCCATCTCGTATGTCCAGCCGTCCATGATGGGCTGGCCGCTCTTCCATCCGTTGATGTTGGGACGTCCCCAGTTGCAGGATGTCAGCAGCAGAACTGCGGCCATCATGGCAGCGAGAGTGGAGAGATGTCTTGTCTCATGCTTCATTGTTGTCAGTTCTTCGTTAGGTGTTGTTTGCTGTGTTGGTCGCCCATGATGAGTTTCTTGCCTCCTTGATAGACAAAGAGGTAAGTATTCTTGTTCGGATTTTTGGGATTGACGATTCGATAGAGGCTGCTGCCGCAGGGTTCCAGGGTATAGGTCTCCTTATCGCCCGACAGCCAGTGGGTGATTTCCATCGTGCCGATGGAGGTGCGGCTGCGCTGCTTCTTCAAGTTGAACTTCACACCGATGTCACCCTCTTCGTTGCGGTAGTACATGTCGTGTTGAGGTTCAGCATTGTAGGCAACGACAGGGAACTCCATTTTCTCAGCCAACTTTCGCCCACTCTCAGCCAACTGTCGATTCTCGTCACTCTCTCCCTTCTCCTCTTTTTCTTTCGTTTTTCCGTCTTCCTCCAATGGGGTGGCGATGGAGTCTGACTGACCGTTCAGTTCTTCCTCTTCGTCGTCGGAGGGTGTGCCTTCATCCGTGCCAGTTTCGGGGTCGTCTTTCTTCTCATTCTTTGCTATGCTACTTCCCGACAGCAACTCTTCCCCGCTTGGATTGTTCTTCTGTATATATGAGTAGCCCCACCAGCCCAGTCCGCCGAGAGCCAGCAACAACACAAGCCCCACTGCGATGCCGATGATAATGATGCCTTTCCCCTTTCCTTTCTGCTGAGTGGGAGGCTCAGACATGGGAGGTTGCGGTGTGTCAGATGGAGGCATTGGCACAGGAGGCGGCGATGGCACCACTTCCTCCAATGTTGGTGGCGGTGGAGGAGCCAGTCGTGTTTCTTCCTCTTCTGTAGGGGCTGAAGCGATTGAGGCTTGGGGTGTCTCTTCCGCAAGGTCTGTTTGTTCTTCTGTCAAGTCTGCTCCGCAACTGCCGCAGAACTTCGCTCCGTCTGGATTCTTAAATCCGCATTGTCCACAAAATGCCATAGTTCTTAATTTTTATGAGTAAAAGATACTTTTCTTGTTTGTATGCACTTAGTTTCTTCTTTTTCTATTGTTCGGTTTGTTGTTGAATCAGGGCTTGTTGCATTTGTTCCAACAACAGGTCGCATTGGGGGCCTGGTTCCATAGGTGTGAAAAGCCAATGCACCGAATATTCCACCTCGTAGCAGAGTCCGATGGCTCCTTCGATGCTGACCAGGTAGAACTCTCCCTCCTTGGGCGGATGCTGTTCGTCCCAGTCCTTGGCAAAGTTGAACAACTCTATGAGTGTGAAAACGTTTTGTTCATTGTCGGCCTGTCGCCACACTTGACAGCGTGAGATGGCTATGGCCAATGCCTGCATCAGATAGGGGAAATGGCCTGTCCAGAAAGCCTCCTCTGCCTGTTGGCGCAACAGATTCCTGATTTCTTGTTCGTTCTGTTCCATATCGTTAAGTGGTTTTGTTCTTTAGCGGTAGCGAGGGGGGAAAGGTGGCGGTGGAGGAAGATTGGCTGGCGAGGAAGGTGGAGGTGGGGGAGGAGTACTTGACGGAGGTGGAGGAGGTGGGGTAGAGGCGGCTGAACCGACTCCAGTATTGGAGGATTGGAGCGTGGAGGTTTTGGATGTGCCCCGCATCAGTACAGTCAGTACTACACCCCAAAAGAGGAAGAACCCTCCCAACCAGAAACACAAGTGAAGGCCAACAAGGCTCAGACCCACCGCTATCGCAAAACCGATGGTCATGCCGGAAAGGAAGCGGGTCACGTCGATGAGGGGCGGCACCTTGCCCTTGGTCAGGGAACGGGCAGCCGAGAAGATGAGGCCCATGAAGAAACTGCCTTTGTTACCGATGGTCTGTAGCAGCATGACCAGCGAGACGATGCCCACCATCGAGTTTTGCCACCGCTGGTTGATGTTCATGAGTGTGTAAAGCAACAGGGAAAGTCCCACACCTGTAAGCAGGGGCGAGAGACCTTTGGCCGTGTCGTTCTTGATGCTGTCCACCATACCTTTCAGTCCGCCTTTCACACCCACGAAAGGAGGCTTTTTCTCAAAGAGAGGGAGGACGAGGGAGTTGATGAACACGGCCATGACGACCTTGCCGACAATGCCGCCTACGGCTCCGAAAAAGCCACCGAAGAGACCTCCCTCAGCATAGGAGAGGAAACTGAGGAACTGCATGGGCCAGGGGAAAGGCTTCCAGAGGTTGGAGAGGATGCCGATGATGAGCCAGACGAGAGAGATGGCGATGGTGGGCAGTAGTTTGACGGGGTTCTTGAGCAGTTGCAGCCCCTGTTGCAGGGCATTTCTCAGATATTGTCCCAGACCGATGCTCTCTTGTTGCTGAGAGGGAGGAGGTTGTTGCTGTTTTTCCATGTCTGTTTCGTGCTTTGGTTACTGAAGACGGGTTCCGCACTGGATGCAGAACTTGTTGCCAGGCACTATTTTTGCGCCGCAATTGGTGCAGAACCGCAGGGTGACGGCCTTAGGCTTCGGAGGCTGAGGCACTACCGTGGGTGGTTGTGGAGGCTGAGCCGAATGGAGTTCCTCTGATGGTTGCACGGACTCTTCGGTCTTGCGGAGAGCAAGTTCCTCCTTGAGTTCATCACGCATCTTGAGCATGATGAAGTCGCGCTCGCGGCAGTCCTCCATCGGGACAAACATCCATGTGGTCAGCCACTCCAGTCCAGGGCTGATGCCGATGGCACCTTCGCGCGTGACCATGTAGTACTGATGCCCCGTGAGCGGATGCTCCTCGTCGTGCCACAGGGCGAAGAGGTAGAGTTCCTTGGCCGAGAAGGGCTTCCTGCTCCCTACTTCGCGCCACACGAGGCATTGCTCCATGGCGAGGGTGAGTGCGTCGGCCAATGTGGAGCGGTGTCTCACTATGAGGCGAGGAGGTGGAGGGGCTGTTTTTTGAGGTTTTTCTGTCTTCATGCTATGAGGGGGTAAGATTGTTTTTTTAGGTGTTACGTCCATACTTGCCCACGAGAGTACCCATGGTGCGGGCAGTCTCGGGTACAAAGTCAACCAAAGCCACAGAGGTGTCACCGCCCAGGTGCTCGTAGATGTTCTGCCCTTCGCCATCGCCAAACTTTGTCTGGGTGAGGGTTTCGTTCACGATGCCCTCGGTCAGTTTGCCCTTGTCGATGGTGCCTTGGAAGATGCCAGCCACACCTGTTTGTTTCATGACGAGTTTGGCGTTGCCGTTGCCCACATCAGTCACTCTGACATTCACGCCCTTCACCTTTGGACCTATCTTGAACTTCGACTCCTTGTTGAGGAAGTTGTTGAGTTTCGACATGACATTGTATGCTTTGTCGTCGTCTGGCACAAGTCCTTTCTTGGCATAATCGACGTAGTCTTTTGAGCCTTCCCTAAGGGTGTCAAAACCTGCGCTGATGCCCTTGCTCACGCCAAACTCCACGGTCTTCGTGCCCACGCCTTTTACGCTGGCATGGAAGGCTTTGTTCCAGTCGCCCGTCTTGTAGTATTCCTTCATGCCCTCCTTGGTGCCTTCAGTGCCTACGGTGACGAGGTACTCAGTCTTCCATCCGCCGCCGTATTTATCGGCTATGCTGTCTGCCTCGTTCTGAATCACCCCCAAGGCTCCTTCGCCCATGCCGACAGCCACGTGGCGCAAGCCTTCACTCACCGACTTGCCATCGGCAATGGCCTCGCTGGTGGCCACAAGGGTGCTCTTGGCGAAGGTGTAGGCATTTTTCACATGGCTGCCGCCCGGAGTGATGTTGGCAAGTACGTTTACACCCACCTCGGCAGTCTTATCTACAGTTTCCAGATACTGTTCCTTGTCATCCCAAGCATCGCCTTCGTAGCGGTAGGTGTTGGAGTCTATCTGATTCATCAACTGCTCCCATTTGATGGCATCCTTCACGGCCTTTTCGTCGGCCTTCACATGGTATTTATCTGCCAACTTCTCCAAGTCCTCCTGCTTCTTCTGTGCCTGTTCCTGCTTGGCTACCCAGTCGCGATATTCCTTCATCTCGTCGCTGTAGCCTCGCTCCAGGTCTCGTTGGCTCTGCTCCATCCATTGGTCGTGCTGCTCCTGAGCATTCACCCGTCCTTGGATGTAGTCCTGACGCAGAACATCGGCATTCTCTGCACGGTCTTGCATGATTTCCCTAATTTCGTCGAGCGTGTATCGCTGATTGGGGTCGTCGGCATTGATGGTGTTGTCGGTGAAGTAGGTGCCGTCGCCAGCGGAGTAGTATTTTTTCATCTCGCCCGTCACGGGGTCGCGCACCTCGAAGTCATCGTCGAATGGGGAATCTTCTGGAGAATCTGGAGATGCTGGATTTTCTGGAGAGTCATCGGAAGGCTTCTCATCGTTGCTCTCTTCTTGCTCAGTCTCTTCCTGCTCTTCTTCCTCCTCAGACTCTTCCTCTTCTTCCTCCTCAGTTTCTTCCTCATCTTCCTCTTCTTCCTCCTCAGTTTCTTCCTCTTCAGTCTCTTCCTCATCTTCCTCTTCAGTCTCTTCCTCATCTTCCTCCTCCTCGGTCTCTTCCTCTTCTTCCTCCTCAGTCTCTTCCTCTTCTTCTTCCTCAGTCTCTTCCTGTTCTTCTTCCTCGGTTTCTTCCTCTTCTTCTTCCTCAGTCTCTTTCTCCTCCTCCTCCTCGGGTTCTATCGGTTCTGGTTCTTCTTCGGGGTATTCAGGCTCGGGGGCTTCGGGCGAGGGATAGTCGGGGGGTGGTGGAGGAGTCTCACCGGGTGATGGTGGTGGAGGGGGTGGGGTACCTCCTGCGGTCGGTGAAGGTGGTGGAGGGGGAACGGCTCCGCCAATGCCACCAACGGCTGCACCTGCTGCTCCGCCAATGCCACCGCCGAGAACTCCGCCTACTGAACCACCTACTGCTGCTCCGATACCGGCTCCGAGTCCGATGCTGACAGCGGTGCTAATCAGCCCCACACCTATCGTGCCGATCACACCTGCCTGTTCATCAAGGCCCAGCGGGTCGTAAGAGCCAAAGACCTCGTGCGACAACTGGTCGATGGGGCCGTGGTGGTGGCCTTCACAATTGTCGCCCTTAGAATTGATGTGAAAATTAAGGCTCTTTATCGCATCATCCATACGTTCTTTCTGCTGTCTGTTGAATTCTGTGTTCTGTCTGGAGACTTCTTGGACCAAGCGCTCGTGTTCCCTCTTCATCTTCTCTTCATCATACTCCCCATACTCACCGTTTTGGTGCGCATCATTGCCTTCAGGGAAGAGGCGTTCATAGATCGACTCGGCAATGTCTTCGGTTGCCTTCCTTTGATTTTCAAGATAGTCATTCTGCGCCCAAACTTGCTGCACGGTCATTGTGGCCAGCAGGGTGAGCAGGAGAGCCATCGTCCTGCGTATGGGGGATGTGGTTCTGTTCATATATATAGGTTGGTCGATGATAAGTTAGTCTCTGTGTGCAAATGTACAGATAATAAGAATACAAAGCAAGGAATAGGCGAAAAAAGTGAAAAAAAAGTGGAATCAGTTGTTGCTGATTCCACTGATGATGCGTTGGATGCCTTCTCGCAAGAGGCTCCTTCGGGTGGCGAGGTTGATGCGGATAAAACCTTCGCCGGCCGAGTCGCCATACATGGTGCCGCAGTTGACATAGACCTTGGCCTTTCGCAGCAGGTGGTCGGTCACTTGGCGTGAGGTCTTGCCTGTGGCGCGGATGTCCACCCACATCAGGTAGGTGCCTTCCAGCGTGGTGACAGGGCATTGGGGCAGGGCTTCAGTGAGCATCTGACGGGCCATCTGATAGTTGTCGCTGATGTAGTGGCAGAGTTGGTTGAGCCATTCCTCGCCCTCGGAAGAGTAGGCGGCTTGCAGGGCTATCACACCGAAGGGGTTGACATCACACACTTCATTGATGTTGATGGCCTTATCCACTCGCTTTCTCACTTCTTCGTCTTTCACGATGATGTTGGCAATCTGCAGCCCAGCGATGTTGAAAGCCTTGGAGGGGGAGATGCACACCGCACTGTTTCGGGCAAACGCTTCGGAGATGGAGGCGAAGGGGGTGTAGGTGTGGCCTGGCATGGTGAACTCGCAGTGGATTTCGTCGCTGATGACAAATACGCCATGCTGCAGGCAGATGTTGCCCATCTTCTCTAACTCTTGGCGTGTCCATACGCGTCCTGCTGGATTGTGGGGATTGCACAGAAGGAAAACCTTTACAGCAGGGTCGGCGCATTTCGCCTCAAAGTCTTCCCAATTGATGCTATAATGATTGTCCTCGTTTTTGAGAGGATTCTCTTCTAACACACAGTCGTTATTTCTGATGCTGGAAAAGAAACAGTTATATACAGGCGTTTGTACCAACACTTTGTCTCCTGCAGTGGTGAGTGCTTTGATGATGGCCGAGATGGCAGGCACTACGCCACTTGTGTAGATGAAGGACTTTCTGTCAATCGTCCACTGGTGTCTGTGCTGAAACCATTGGATGGTGGCATTGTAGAAACTTTCAGGCACCAGCGTGTAGCCGAAACACCCGTGCTGCATGCGCTCCATGAGTGCCTGCTGAATGCACGGGGTTGTTTCGAAGTCCATGTCGGCCACCCACAGGGGGATGACATCGGAAGAGGGCATCTCGTCCCACTTCACACAGTTGGTGCCGCGACGCTGCACCGGTTTGTCAAAATCGTATTTCATCTTCTTAACTCCTAACTTCTAACTCCTAACTCCTAACTCCTCCCTTCACTATCACTCGCGCGTCGGCGGGTGCCTTCTGGTTCTCGTCCCAGATGAGTTCGCCCACCTTCCCCTCCACGGTCACAGTGCCGCTGGTGGGGTTCTTGATGCTGTGTACATTCCCCTTGATGGTGCCGTTCACAGTCGAGTATTCGAGGATGAGGTTGGCATCCTCGCCGAAGGTGCAGTCCTCCAGCGTCAGTCCATCCACATAGCAGAGCAACTGCTCGCCCGTGAGGTGACAGCGCACGAGGCGGATATTTTTGCCATACCAAGCCAGATACTCGCCATTGATTTCGGAATCGTAGATGGTCACGTTCTCCGACTCCCAGAAAGAGTCTTTCGAGTTGATGACTGCATCGTGAATTTCCACGTTCTTGGCATACTGGAAGGCGTAGTTGCCCTCCTGGCGATAGTGGGTCAACTTGATGTTCTCCGAGTGCATGAAGGCATAATCGCAGTTCTCTATCTTCACATTCTTCATCTCGATGTTCTTGCAGTCCCACAGGTATTGCTCGCCATTGGGAAAGTCGGTGTTTTCCACATAGATGCCATCCATGCGGCGGAACAGTTTGGGTGCATCCACCTTGCAGTTTGTCATGCGGCATCCGCGCGAGTACCACAGGCTGCTGCGCGCACTCTCGGCAAAATAGCAGTTGTTGATTTTGAAGTTGTCCACCTCCCAGAACACATACTTCCCTTCGAACCGACACCCTTCGGCCTCGATGTTGCTGCTTTCCTTGATGGACGATTCGCCGAGGTGGATGGTCACGTTCTCCAAGCGTAAATCATGCGAAGCATAGAGTGGACGTTCTCCTCCAAATTCTTGGTCTTTAATAAGTTTCATAAATGGTTTCTGTCTTAATTAGTTCGTCGTTCTCCTCTTTCGTACTATTGTGTTTCGTCTCTTCCATGCTGATGTTGCTCCAACTCCTGCGGCTCAGGCGGAAGAGGAAGGCCGCTCCGCGCCAGCAGAGTTCCACACACATGGCTATCCACACGCCGTGCAGCCCCATCGATGGAGCCAGCACAATGGCCAGCGTCAGTCGCACCACCCAGATACTGGCCAGGTTCATGATGCTCGGCACCAGCGTCTTGCCCGAACCCACGAACACGCCGTAGGCCACGATGCTGGCGGCAAACATCGGTTCGGCCCACGCCTCGATGCGAAGCACTTCGGAGCCAAGTTGCACCACCTCCCTGTCGGTTGTCACCATCTGCATCATCTCTGGAGCAAACACCCACATCAGCACACCCATCAGCGCCATGATGCTCATGCCCAGTCCCATGGAAATCCACGCAAAACTGCGCATCAGGTCCTTGCGACGCGCTCCGAGGCTCTGACCCACCAGCGTGGTGGCTGCCTCCGAGATGCCATAACCCGGCATGTAGCAGAGGCTCTCAATGTTGATGCCAAACGTGTTGGCTGCCAGAGCCACAGAACCCAGCGGAGCGATGATGCCCGTGATGGCAATCTGTGCACCACACATCACGCCGCGTTCCAAACTGATGGGCGAGCCAATGATGAACGCCTTCTGGAGCGACTTCTTGCTCGGCATGTAGCGCGACCAGTCCCAACGCCCCACCAGTTCGGTGTCGAGGGCGAAACGCAACTGGCGGTCTCTCGCTGCCATGAAGTAAAGCATCAGTCCCATCGTGATGAGGTAGGCCACGAAGGTGCCATAGGCCGCACCTGCCGTGCCCATGTGGAACTCGAAGATGAACAGGTAGTTGAACGCCACGTCGAGCACACACATCAGGGCGTTCAGCAGACTGGGCACCTTGATGTTGCCGCTGCAGCGCAATGCACCGGCTGCCAGCATGTTGATTTCAAGCACAGGAAGGGCCATTGCCACGATGGAGAAGTATTCGGATGCACCGGCACACAACTCAGCATCGGCCCCCAGCCATGCTGGCAGAAACGGGGCGATGGCGAGACCAACAATGGTCAGCAGGAGGCTGAACACCAGTCCTGCCAGGATGCCCTGCCTGATGATGTTGCGGGCACCTCGCAAGTCTTCTGCTCCCACATGGTGCGCCACCTGAACGGAGAAACCCGCAGCAAAAGCCGAACACAAGCCGCCGAACAGCCAGATGGTTGTCGAGACCAGTCCCACCGTAGCCGACTCCCTCGTGCCGAGGTGTCCCAGCATGGCCGCATCGATAATCTGCATGGCCACTGACGAAATCTGTGCCACCATGGCTGGCAGGCTCAATAGCACAGTCAGTCGCAGTTTCTCTTGCCACGACATGTTCCTTGCTCCCTTCCTGACCAGTGCCAGCAGTTCGTCCTTCGTCAGTGCCATCAGTTCTCTCTTGTGCCGCTCGATGTTCTTTGTGCTGCAACCCAGTCGCAGCCCTCTTGCAGCCCTCTCTTCGTTTTGGGGTTCTGTGTGCTGCGACTCAGTCGCAGCCCTCTCACTTCAGCAGTTCTGCCACTGTCTTCTCTATGGCCTCGCCTCTCAGGTTCCTCTTCACAATCTTGCCGTCAGGACCAAACAGGATAATCTGCGGAATGCCGCTAATGCCATACGCATCGCTGCCAGCCTTCTGTGCATTCAGCATCTGCGGATAGGGGATGCCCATCTGCTCGATGGCCTTCTTTGTGTCCTCGGGCTTGTCCCATGTCGCCACACCCAGCACTTCGAACTTCTCGCCCTTGTACTGGTTATAGACCTTGATGAGGTTGGGAATCTCTGCCCGGCAGGGACCGCACCAACTGGCCCAGAAGTCAACGAGTACATACTTGCCCTTGCCCACATAGTCGGAGAGTTTGCTCACCTTGCCTTCATACTCAGCCTCAAAGTCCTTGAACATCTTGCCCTCACCAGTCTCGGCCTGCACAAGCCATTCCTTCTTGGCCTCCTGCAGTAGGGGGTGGTTCTTGAAGTACTCGTCGCCATCTACCAACTTGATGAGTTCGTCGGTGGGCATGGTGAATGCCAACAGGTTCCGAATGACGTAGGCACCGGCATCGTTCTTGTTCTCTTTCATAAAACTGAGTGCCTCTTTCTGCATGGTTGCCTCGGCATTTGCATCGTCGGGGATGGCTTGAAGTTTAGTGAAGAGAGGAGCCAGAGCCTCCTGCATCTCTGCTTCGGTCATCACTTTCTGAGCGGGTTTGCTGTCTTGTGCACAACTCGTAGCAGTCATCAGTGCGAGTACTGCCATCATAGTAATAATCTTCTTCATTTTCTTTTTGGTATGTTGGTTTATATTCTTAACTGTCAACTGTCAACTCTCAACTCTCAACTGTCAACTCCTATCGTCCTCCTGCTGGGAGAAACTTCAGCCAGAAGTTCTCCATCGTCTTGCGCAGGTGCCATGTGGTTCCTTCGCCCTCGCTGATGCTGTGCGAGCGCATGGGATAAGACACTTGGTAGAACATCTTGCCCTCTTCGATGAGTTTGTTCACCAGCCGTTCGCAGTTCTGGTAGTGCACGTTGTCGTCGCCAGTGCCGTGGATGAGCAGCAGATTTCCCTCCAGTCCGTCGGCCCAGTTGATGGGCGAGCCGTTCTCATAGCCCTCGGGATTGTTCTGCGGAGTGTTCATGTAGCGTTCCTGATAGATGGTGTCGTAGAGGCGTTGGTCGGCCACGAAAGCCACGGCAATGCCCGTCTTGAACACTTTGGGATAGCGGAACATGCAGTTGAGCGTCTGGCTCCCACCGCCGCTCCAGCCCGTGATGCCGATGCGCTCGGTGTCGATGAAGGGGAACTGGCGCGCCAGGTCGAGAATGCCTCGTGCCTGGTCTTCGCTGGCAAAGGTGCCCACCTCGCCGTAGATGCACTTGCGCCACTCCCTGCCACGCGGGGCTGCAGCACCGCGATTCTCGATGCTCACCACGATGTAGCCCAGGCTGGCCAGATACTGATGCCACGTGCTGCCCGACCACACATCCTGCACGGTCGAACTGGCTGGCTCGCCATACACGTCGATAATCACGGGATATTTCTTGCTGCTATCGAAGTTGTAAGGCTTAATCATCCAGGCATCGAGCATCAGTTCGCCCGAACGCACCTTCACGAACTCCTTGGGCTGTATGCCCAGTTGGTCAAACTCCTGTTGGGCCTTGCTGTTGTCCACCAGTGCCCTGACCGTCTTGGCCGAGGGGAAAGACTGCATCTCTATCTGTGGCACCGTGCGGGCATTGCTGAAAGTGTGGACAGCCCATGTGCAGGTGGGCGACATGTTGTAGTTGTGCTGTCCCTGCTGCGAGGCATCGCTCACCAGTTCGCACTGTCCGTTGCCGAACAGTCGGGCCCGATACAGGTAGCGTTGTGTGGCATTGTGGGGCGAAGCAATGAAATACGCGTAGCCGCTCTTCTCGTTCAGCCCCACTTGCTCTATCACGTCGAAGTCACCCTTCGTGATGCACACCATCTGCCGTCCGTCGGCACTCACCCTGTACAGGTGCCGCCATCCGTCCCGTTCACTCATCCACGTGAACCACTTGTCTCCCTTCAGCCACTTCACCTCATCGTTCGTCTCCACCCACGTGCTGTCCGAGTCCTCAAAGATGTTCCTCAAATCGTTCTGCCCAATCGTCGCTGTCCACACCTTGTTGCTGTGCTGAGGTCTGTCCATCTGCTGGATGAACAGTTGGTTCGTGCCTGGCACAAACTCCATCCTCGGCAAGTAGTTGTTGCGCTCATCGCCCGGAATGGGGAGCCACGTCGTCGCGCCACCCTCTGCACTTACATACCCCACCTTCACAGCACTGTTGGTCGTGCCGGCCTTGGGGTAGGGGAAATGCTGCACGGTGGGGTAGATGCTATCCACGTTGTTGATGATGTCAAACCATCCCGTGCCGCTCGTGTTGCTCTGCCAGTAGGCTATGTGCCTTCCGTCGCCACTCCAGCGGAAACCGTCGCGACAGCCAAACTCCTCCTCATACACCCAGTCGAACGTGCCGTTCACAATGGTGTCACACCCGTCTGTGGTGATGGCTCTGCGGGTCTTCGTCTGCAAGTCCTCCACATAGATGTTGTTCCGGCTCACGTAGGCCACCTTGCTCGCATCGGGCGAGAACTTGGCAAACATCAGGCTGCTCTCCGGCAGTCCCTTGCCCAACTGATGCAACGCACCCGTCTGGCGGTCCAGCACCCAGTAGTCGCCACGAGTGTGATAGCGCCACACTTTCTTCGTGTTCGTAAACAGCAGCACCTTCTCCTGGTCATGGCTGAATGAGATGTCCCAAGGCTCAATCTGCTTCCCACTGGCCTTGTCCGCCATTAGTTGCTCGGCCGGAATCAGCACCTGACGGCTCTCGTCCTTGGCCGAATAGGTGACAATCTCCTCCTGCCCATTGTCCTTCTGCTCCATCTGCACATAGTGTTCACCGTCGGGCATCCACCGAATCGGTCGGCTGTATGATGGATAAACAATGCTGCCGTATGCCCTCAGGCGCAGGATGTGTGCCGTGTAATTCTCTTCCTGTGCCGAAGCCACGCCATTGCTCATTATTATTATATAAATGAGGAGGCCAATCCGCAATAAGCGATTCTTCATCATGTTCTTCTCGTCAGTTTGTCCTAAGTTACAAAAAACTTTGCAAAGATACTTCATTTCTCCCGAACACACCGCTTTTTCTGTGTTTATAATTCTTAAAACGCCAAAAACAGCCCTGCAATCCTTTCCGCACTCCGTTGTTCATAACTTGACGTCTGTTCTGTATAAGCAGTTGCACCATCGTTTGCAATCAGACACCTTGTTCTTGCATCAGAACAGCCTTTCCTTCACATTGACAATTGAACGCCAGGCGCATCTTCCATAAAACATAAGTTATGGTTCATGGATTGTAAGTTATAATTCATGAACCATAACTTATATTTCATGAATTATAACTTATGTTTTATTGAGGAAGACGGCAAAAAGCGACGGGAGAAATGCTGTCCCCTCTCAATAGGATGCAAGCAAGTGTACATGACGTTATGCTAACGGGCAACTTCCTTTTGGGGACAATCTCCACTCATCGACTGAGACAAACGATACTCATTGCGTGGAATACACAAGAACTCCTCTGTGGAGTATTGACATTCTACCTGATGCTTAAAATTACACATATTATATAATATAGGGAGGAACAAATCGGATAGGCCGTATGAGGCTATTGACATGTTAGAGACATTGGAGCATCCTGCAAACAATGAACAGTTGAACCTTATTGCCCAGATGGGCAGAATATGCCTTCGCCATGAGATTACTTGATTTTTAAAGGGCCATCTCTTTCCCCCCCCTCTCTCCCCATGCTTGCGGGCGGCGGTTTTCCCGCCGCCTCCCTCTCGCCTTCCCCCTCCTTTTTCTTGTCTTCCGCCCTCTCTTATTCCCTTTTTCCTGTCTGAAATCACATATTTTTATCTTTTTCCAAAAAAAACTCATGAAAAGTTTTGTCGGTTCGGAAAAAGGCCGTATCTTTGCACTCGCTTTCCGAAAGGGAGGCGAAGAGAACGCTCTTTGACAGACTGCGAACAGAACAATCAAGACAAGGCAGACATGCCAAATCGCTCCCTCGCAAGGGATGCGTAAGGCAGTCAAACCGAAGTCAATTCCTGAATAAAAACTAAACAGTATAAACGAGATAAAGCAGGAAGCCTGGCCGGTCGAACAGAACTATAATATAGCAATTACAGTGAAGAGTTTGATCCTGGCTCAGGATGAACGCTAGGGACAGGCTTAACACATGCAAGTCGAGGGGCAGCATGCAGGTAGCTTGCTATCTGTGATGGCGACCGGCGCACGGGTGAGTAACGCGTATCCAACCTTCCCCGTAGTAGGGCACAGCCCGGCGAAAGTCGGATTAATTCCCTATGTTCTTGACAGCAGACATCTAACGTCAAGCAAAGATTCCTCGCTATGGGATGGGGATGCGTCTG
>DGSP01000003.1:55689-56067 GCA_002393555.1 Prevotellaceae bacterium UBA4359 | reverse complement strand
AAAATTGTGGATAAAATTATTCTATTCAAGTTTCGGATGTTCCGATGTTTTGTATCTAAACACGAATTTCACGAATGAATACGAACCATGCGGATAGTATTCCTATCACTCGAAGCCGTGGACGGCGACGAATTTCACGAACCATCCGGATGGTTTTCGTGTTCTTCGTCGCACAGAAGGTGCTTTGTGTGATAGTTTCTTGTGCTGCATAGTTTTGTGTATATTCGCGTAATTCGTGTTAAAATGAACAAGTTGTGTACATCCGAAAGTTGAGTTATCTTATACAATGATGTCGCTTCTTTTCGCCGCAAGCGGCTTTTTTTCCTTGGACAATAATTGCCAATAATTGCCGATAATTTTATCCAATAATTATTATTG
>DGSP01000003.1:0-55638 GCA_002393555.1 Prevotellaceae bacterium UBA4359 | reverse complement strand
AATTATTATTGGAACCAATTATTGTGAATTATCGGAAATTATTGTCCCCAAAAAACAATGCGGCTTGCCGCATGATATAAACTATTTTTGTTCACCTACTTACAAAAAGACGCACCGCCAACAGCCCCTACGGCTGCGAGCGGTGCGTCCCTCTTTTCATGTATGTCCGAATGGTTTACTTCACCAGCACTTTTTGCAACGATGTCTTGCCAATATGCTTGGATGAATTCGATGGCCGTTGCTGCCTCCTTTGATGTAAGCGAATCAACACCAGGCTTTTCTCTTCTCTTAATCTCCTGTAGTTTCCCATTTTCCATTATCAGTTCAAAAATGCTTTCGCACCCTCCATGCTTAACATGCACATGGATTGGCTCATGTTCATTTGAAAAGAAATAGAAAATGAAACCGAAGTATTCAAAGATTTTTGGTATATCGTTATAGTCTATATAATGTCTTGTTTGCAAAAGTACAACGTTTTTCTGAACAAGCAAAGGATTTCTCCAAGATATTAGGCAGAGACAAACAAAAAAGGCATGCCAGATGTTGGGCATGCCTTTTTTGATGAGGGGATGTTGTTGTGTCGCTATAGTTTGAACTTCAGCACCTTGCCGCCTTGGGGAGGCAGTTCCACGTAGAGAGTGCCGTCGGGGATGAGGGGCTGGGGCTTCTCTTTCTTGCCTGTGAGAAGGTCTTTGCAGTCGCGGGCTTCGGTGCTGGCAGGAATGTCGAGGCAGTTGAAGGCGTGGGCGGGTATTTTCACCCACGAACGGGCCGTCTCGTCGCTGAAATTGGCCACGACGAGGATGAGTTCCTTGCCAGCCTTGCGCAGGAAAGCATACTGGCGATGCTCGTCCATGCCTTGGCCGTAGTTCACGTACATGATGTCGAAGAACTGCCCCTCGCGGATGGCTTTCTCCTTGTTGCAGAGGGTGAGTACTTTGGTGTAGAACTTCTGCAGGTCTTTTTCCTCCTTGGAGAGAAGGGTGCCGTCGAACTTGTTGTTGTTGCGCCAGCGGCGGATGAGGTCGATGGTCCAATAGTCGAAGATGGTGGTGCGGCCATCTTGTCCGCTGAAGCCTTCGGAGTACATGCCTTGTTCGCCCAGTTCCTGTCCGAAGTAAATCATCATGGGGTTGGTGTTCATCAACGCGCTCACGAGCAGGGCTGGCTTGCCTTTCTCGGCGTTTCCGGCAAAGAAACGGGAGGCGATGCGCTGCTCATCGTGGTTCTCAAGGAAGTTGAGCATGTGGTTCTGAATGTCATCCACACTTTGCCATGCTCCGGTGATGCTGGTGGCGGTGTTGCCGCCCATGACGGAGCGGATGGTGTCGTAGAGTCCCACTTTGTCATAGAGGTAGTCGAAACGGCCACGATAGAGGTAGTTGCGGTATTCGTGCGGGTTATAGACTTCGGCTATGAAGATGATGCTGGGGTATTTGGCCTTCACCTGCGGAATGACCCATCCCCAGAAGTCGCAGGGCACCATTTCTGCCATGTCGCAACGGAAGCCATCTACTCCCTTGCTGGCCCAGAAGAGGAGAATGTCGCGCATCTTCAGCCATGTGCTGGGTGTGGAGGGACAAAAGATGAGGCGGTTGCAGCCTTGGTAGTCAACACCATAGTTCAGTTTGACGGTTTCGTACCAGTCGTTCACACCAGCCCATTGGGTGAAGCAGTCGTTGCCAGTCACCTTGGCCGGACGCTCGGTGTAGTCACCCATCTCGTCGTCGTGAAGCGAGAAATTGGGCGAGAACTGTGTGCCAGGCAGATAGTAGAAGTTGTTGTAGGGTGTGAAGGCTATGGTCTTGTCATCATCTTCTCCCAGGTCTTTCACCCCTTCGGGCTTGGCATCGGAGTGATACTGACGCGCCACATGGTTGGGCACAAAGTCCATAATCATCTTCAGTTCAGCCTTGTGGGTGCGCATGACGAGTTTCTCGAACTCCTTCATGCGCTCAGGCACTTTTGTGGCCAGGTCGGGGTCGATGTCGTAGTAGTCTTTGATGGCGTAGGGACTGCCAGCAATGCCTTTTACCACGGCAGGGTGGTCGCGCTGGATGCCATACTGTGTGTAGTCGCTCTTGGTGGCATGCTCGATGAGGCCCGTGTACCAGATGTGGGTGGCACCCAACTTTTTGATTTCAGCCAGGGCGGCACCAGTGAAGTCAGCCATTTTGCCACAGCCGTTGTCTTTCTTCGTGCCGTTGCTGGTGTTCTTGTTGGCATTGGCTCCGAAAAGACGGGTGAAGACTTGGTAGATGACGAGTTTTTCCATGAGGTAGAAGATGGGTTCTTGCTTAAGCGATTCCGTGAGCCGTCACGTTGCGGTCAATCTTGGCAATCATGCCTTGCAGTGCCTTGCCGGGACCACACTCTGTGAAGTCAGTTGCACCGGCGGCAATCATTGCCTGCACCTCATAGGTCCACTTCACGGGAGCGGTCAACTGAGCAATGAGGTTCTGCTTGATTTCATCAGGATTGGTGTGTGCCTTAGCATCCACGTTCTGATAGACGGGGCACTTAGGAGTAGAGAATGTTGTTGCCTCGATGGCTGCCTGCAGTTCGTCCTTGGCAGGTTGCATGAGAGGTGAGTGGAAGGCACCGCCTACAGGGAGGGGTAGGGCGCGCTTGGCACCTGCTGCTTTCAGAGCCTCGCAAGCCTCATTGACAGCCTCTACATTACCTGAAATCACCAACTGACCAGGGTTGTTGTAGTTGGCAGGAACCACGATGTTGCCGGGCTTGGAGATGGAAGCACAAACTTCTTCCACCTTAGCATCGTCAAGACCAATGATGGCAGCCATGGTAGAAGGAGCCGCCTCACAAGCCTTCTGCATGGCTTGGGCACGCTGAGAAACGAGTTTCAGACCGTCTTCAAAAGAAAGAGCACCTGCGGCAACAAGAGCAGAGAACTCACCAAGTGAGTGACCGCCCACCATGTCAGCATCGAAGGCATCACCCAGACAGATGGCTGAAATCACAGAGTGGAGGAATACGGCAGGCTGAGTCACCTTCGTCTGCTTCAACTCCTCAGCAGTGCCTTCAAACATAATCTTGGTGATGTCGAAGCCCAGAATCTCGTTGGCTTTGTCAAACAACTCCTTTGCCTTTGGATTAGTGTCGTAGAGGTCTTTGCCCATTCCAGTGAACTGAGCGCCCTGACCGGGGAAAACAAATGCTTTCATGTCTTTTTAGTGTTTTTTATTATATTTAATAATGTGTAATATCCATTTGCTCGAATGAGTTATGCAAAAGTACGCATTATTCTTGATTCCACCAAAAAGGAATGGGAAAAAGCATGAAAATGGGTGGCAAACAACCGTTTATCCTTGAGAATAAGGGGGCTTGGAGGCGACTCCTTGCCGTATGGTGCTATTTCGTTAAACTATCGAACTGATAGAAGAAATGGATGATTTGCCTGACAAAGGCTGGCTAGTTCTGATTATAAGGTGAGCCTATTTCGAATACCCTGTGTAAGTAAGAATGTTTTTCAACTTTATCCATAAATAATTTAGCCTTTTTCTTTGAAGATTCAACTAAAAAGTTTAACTTTGCGGCAAAATATGCATATATCATTAAAATGGCGACAAAAGAAGAAGTACAAAGGTTCCTCAATCAAATGAAGGAAAAGGTCAAAGTCTTCGGAATCATATATAGAGATGACAGGGGCAAAAATGCCCAGACACTGGTTGATTTGGAAATCACTCCTAAGTACCGTGACACTGTCATCATAAATCTTGAAGTCGAAGACTACTCTGAAGGTCCAGTCATTGACACACTCAACCAATGCGGTGAGATGTGGGTCTTAGGAAAAGATGTAAAGGAACGGGAAGTTTATATAAAAATCACGTTGGGTAAAGGAGCGAGTGCGTTATGCATTTCCTTCCACATAGCAGAACACCCTATGAATTATCCATTTAAATAGAGACAATTATGCAAAGCCCATTCACAGGAGGGCATGCAACCCTCCGAAACGAGTTAGCCGAACTGACCTTCCGCAAGGAAAAGTTTCAATACGTGCATCAGTTTTATGAATGTGATGAAACAAAGGAACGTTTCACCACAACGGCACTTGACGAAGTAAATGTAGGCCAAGTATATAACCAGTACCGGGCCAAGTATGGCATTCCCTTCCCTGATGAAATCAAGCGAATTCGTCAGCGTTATGGACTGTCCGCATCCAAGATGTCGCAGATTCTTGGATTTGGTGACAACCAATACAGGCTATATGAAAACGGAGACATGCCCAGCGAGGCCAACGGAAAAATCCTAATGTCTATTCAGAATCCTCACATCTTCGAGAGTTTTGTCATCAATGCCAGAAACCAGTTTGACGAAGAAGATTTCGTAAAAATACTGAACAAGGTGAAGGCTGTAAAGATGGACACTGATGAAGTCTTCGCCAAGAAGTACGTTTTCAATGGCTGTCGCAGAGACATTTTCAATGGCTATGCTACTCAGTCCATTAGCAAACTCAAGAACATCATCCTGTTCTATATCGAAAGATACAACGGAGTGTTTTTCACCATGATGAACAAACTGCTGTTCTATACCGATTTCTATAGTTATAAGATGACGAGCAAGGGCATGAGTGGACTTTCCTATAAAGCCATCCAACGTGGACCAGTACCCGTCCGATGGGACAGAATTTACAGTTTCTATGACGACATCCAGCAGGAAATCGTACATTTTGATTCAGGTGCCGAGGGAACCAAACTCGTTTCTACTCTCTCTCCTGATCTTGCTGAATTTACGGAAGAAGAACTTGGTATCCTCGAATCCATCTATCAGCGTTTCAAATCAGACAATTCCACGAAGATTTCTGATGTCAGCCACAATGAAGACGCATGGCAGAAGTATGTGGATAGCGGACAGTTGATTAACTTTGATATGGCATTTACATTAAAAGCAATATAAAATTGTTATGTTATACCACTACACATCAATACAAGCTTTTGAAGGGATTTTAAGAGAATCGCCTTCTGAAAAGGGCCTATGTTTCTGGGCATCAAGATACGATTGCTTTGGCGACAAAGAAGAATATAAAGTTGGAATAGAAGCGATAAAGAATCTTCTACCCAAATTAGAGGAACGTCTACAGCCTGATAGACGAGTTGCACAATCTTTCGATTGGGAAAGTATAAAGGTTAACAAAATGTTGCCCATGCCTTATGTTATTTCACTGACCAAAAGAAATAAAAATGATTATATGTGGAAAGAATACGCAGATCATGGACATGGAGTAGTTCTAGCACTCGATGAAAAACAGAACATTTCATTTGAGGGCATATCCCACATGATTATGCTGAAACCTTGTTTATATAAGGGATTGATTTCCAAAGAGCAATTATTTAAGGAGATAGAAGCAGAATATTTTTATGGGGCTTTAGGTCTGCTTTCTGGTCCCCAAAAAGAATTTGCACTTGAATTATTGCAAGACTATCCACAAGCATTTGTTAATCTTATAGCGATGTATTTACTTGGTTATGTCGCGCCAAGATTCAAAGAAGAGCGGTATAATCCAGAGGAAGAAATAAGGATTATATACCCCTCTCAAAGACCAACGCCAGAAGTTCAGACAATGCTAAATCAGCTTAAGGGGACTTCACTATTTGGTGTCAAAATTGACGATTTAATAAACATGATAAAAGATGAAAAATTGCGTAAAAGAGATAATGGGGATAAGGTATATTACAAAGAGCTGTTCCTGCCAAGCAAGGTGCTAACTAAAGTCTACATCAAGGATGCAACCCAAGAGTCCAGAGTAAAGGCAATTTTGGATAAGAGGAACTTTAAAAACATAGATGTTGAGATTATCAAATAACGCTGCTACAAACATTTTTATATGTCTTCGAGATTCTTTAATCGTATACAAAGTTGTTTATATACATTTACATCTGCAATGTTACCTTCATTCCAAGTATGTGTACGAATAAAACCGACATTATCCAAATGATCATATATTTTTCTGATATCATACCCTTGATGTTTAAGATTATTCTTAATACCCAAAATGGAATTATTATCAAGACACACAAATGTCAACGATTGGTCTACAGATGAGGTATTGGCAATATAATCAAAAAAACTCTTAAAGTATGAAAAATCCATTGGATTTAATGAATGACCAAAGAAAATCACCTCTTTAGCCTCAATAAGACAAGATTCCATTCTAAATCCCCCACCTCTAAGCATATTAGACTTATCCATGAAACTACAAACATCATTAGATATTTGATTTTTATAATCATAGTATCCTAAAACTATATTTGAAGCTAAGTCTCCGTGAATATTAAAGAGTTCTACTTGCTTATTTGGATGGCAATTACACAATGAAAGGCAATTGGTATAATTAAAACTATATATACTAATATCATAGTGGCTATCATTTACAACATCTCTCATAAACTCATATGCAAGACTCTGTTGGCAAGGTGTCGTGTTTTCAACAATTCGTATTAAATATTGCTGTAATGCACACCTAATACTATCAAACTCTTCTGCCAAAAGAGATATCGGATGATTATAATTGATCGCGAAAGAATAAATTTCTTCCTCTATGTCAAACCAATTATTCTTATAAAAAACAGATTGTAAATGAGCAAAAAGAGATTTACTCTGATTACTTAGATCAATATAACGGAAAAGATTCTTCTGAGACAAATCTCTAAATTCATTACTTTTTGCAAAATCAGTATAAGATGTTCTCAACAACAAGTTGAGATCAAAACCATTTCCTAAAACGATAGCAATCTTATTCATTTAATAAGTTTATCTTTTTTGTTTGCAAAGATAGCAAAATATTTTGGTTTAACATGAGCGTACGATAGTAAGTTCATGCCTTTTTTGTAAATTCACATTAACTTACTCCTTCTACAATCCTTATTTCTTCCTCCGTCAAGCCATATAACTGATAGACGAGGCGGTCAATTTCGGATTCTAGAGTGGAAGTGTTAGTTAACGTATTAGTGTGCTTAATAGCAAGAACTTCTCTAACATTGTTTTCTATCCGAGAGACAATCTCTGGCATATTCGTTAAAAGAGGAAGGGGAAATGCCTTCAAATGGACACCTTTAATATATGGAAAAACATCTGCATTCGTAACTAGTTTCTTATTAAAATAATAATTCATCAGTTTAGAATTCAGTATTGCAGTTGTTACATAGTCGTTATATGTAAAAGGTATATTGAGGTATACATTGTAAATACTTTGATCCGTATAGTATTGTTCTTCATCTATTGTCGCTATAAGAATGTTGCCCGTTTTGCGGACCAATATCTTTCTTTCTGATTCATATACGGTTTCGTCAGTATTGCTATGCAAAAGCGATTTCACAAATTCTATATAAATAGACTTAAACTTTATTTGAAAATGATCTATATGCTTACCTTGTAGGTATTTCTTGCATGAATTGTTTATAGGAGAATCATGTAAGAATTTCTTTATGCCATTCGCTACTATTCCGACATATACAACGTACAAATCACCTAGAGTTATGTTGTCTTTTTCCATCTTCTCAAAAATATTAGCGTCTTGCTTCGTCGTCTTTGTATCAATGACAAAATTTTTTTTGCTATCATTCCATACATCAGGATTATACTCGTGTGATGATTCTAATTTGAAGGCTAAATCATTGACTCTCATAAACCGCATAAGGGAGGGATATTTCCCTTTTCTACAAATGCAGATAATAGAGTCTGTGACTGCATCAAAGACTTTATTCCCAAAAGAAACAATATTAATCAATTGGTTCTCCACAATTATTATTTTTCTAATATTTTTCAAGTATTCATTTTGGAGAATTGTGCTTGGGATAATATACGTTTGAACGCCTTTTGTTTTAAGGATGTTTATAGCCAGTTCTACAAACAAGGCATAACTGTTGATTTTGTACTCGGCAGATTTATAATTTTCAATCATTTGCTTTAGTACATCGTCATCAATGTCAACCTTTTGTTTTCCTTTATATGTAACATACGGTGGATTCCCAATCACAATATCAAACCCTCCTTGTGAGAAAACATCATAGAACCATGTGTGCCAGAGGAAGAACTGGTCGTTGGCGGAGAGGTCGAGCGTTCCAAAGTCAACGGGGATGCTTTGTTCTTTGATTTGTTGCTTCACATTGGCGATGATTTCCTGTTTCAAGATTGCCTTGCGACGATGGTCGGTGCAGTTGTAGTATTCGTCCAACTTTTTGCGCAAGTCAAGGCGAAGAACATCCAACGTATCTTCAAACCACGAGAGTTGAGCACCTTCTTCCTTCTCTGATTTCAACTCCGTGATTTTGGAAAGGTCAACACCTTTGTATTGCTCCAACAACGAATTTCCCTGCATGATTTTGAAGTCGAGGTTGGGCAATGCTTGTGGGGTTTCTTCATCTACAATCAGGGACAGCCAGAAACGAAGACGGGCGATGTCAACAGCACCACGCTCAATGTCAACACCATAGATGTTTTGCTGGATGATGTGCTTCTTGATGGCTGCGGCTTGGTGTTGACTGATGCCTTCGAGGGCGGTGCGGCAGAGGAAAAGTTCTTTCAGCAAACCCATAGGGAAGGCTCCTGAGCCAATGGCTGGGTCACAGATTTTGACATTTTTCAATGCCTCATCCACCTGTTGATGGAACTTGTCATTCGTGCCAAGAGCCGCAACGTCGTGAGTGGTGACAAACTGACGAATGGCTTCTTGGGTGGATTCGTCCTCAATGTCTGTCTGCAAATAGGCGATGAGGCTTTCACGACACATGTAACTGACAATTTCCTTGGGTGTATAGAATGCTCCTTTGTCCTTGTTGTCTTCCAGCAGGTTCTCGAAGATGCGTCCCAACATTTCTGGGTCAACACCCACTTCGGCATCGTCAGGGTCGTTCTCGTCGATGGTGAAGTTGTAGGAGGCGAAAAAGTCGAGCAGACTCTTCATATACTTGGCAGGCAAGGGAAAGTTGGTCTCGTCTGTTGCCTCACGCTCGAAAAGTCCACCGTTCAGGTAAGGTACTTTTATCGGTCGAGAGTTGAGAGTTAAGAGTTTAGAGAAGTCGCCTTCGCGTTCAGTGTTCAGGTCATTGAAGAGCGGTTCGAGGACGTTATCCACAAAGTGGTCTTTGTCTGGGCACTGAACAAACAGATTCTGAATGAATTCTGCATCGCCCTCACCCCATGCGGCATTGGCTGGTACGCCCAACCACCCCTTCTTCTGCAAGAATTGAAGGAAAACCAATCGTCCCATCAGTTTCTTCACATAGTCACGGATGAACTTTTCTGGGTTGGTGAAGTGGGCAAACTCTTGTATCATCTCTCCGCATGGGTCGCCCACCATCTTTTCTTCCCACTTGTTCGCCACTTTCACCATTCGCTTGCCTGTGATGTACTGGATAATGTCCTCATATTGTTTCTTGTAGTCATCAAAGAACATATCGCTGACCGCATCCACAGAGAAGGCTTTGGTCAAGTCTTTCAAAGAGAGTTTACTGTCACGCAACTTTTCAAACTGCTGGATGGCTGTACGGCTTCGATGCCCTTCGCCCAACAGATAGGTGAAGCGTTTCGTGTCCGTCGATTCTTTCTGATAGGTGCCATCCTCTGCAAACGTCCACGATTCGCTGACATACGAGAAGCGGAGTACACTCTCATTCTTGCGATAACAGAACATGAAGGCACCGGCATTGCCGTTGTTGCGCCATGTGTTCAGCAACATGTCGCGAATGCCACGACGGTTGCGCTCTATGTCCACGCTGTCAGCGAGTTCCACTTCATAAATGGAGATGGTTTGTTCGTCGCTCAACGTGATGGTTCCCAGCCACAAGGTCTGTTTGGCAAACTGACTATTGGTGAAAACGGCAGATGGGGTGTTCCAAAACTTCACCTTGTTGCCAAAGATGTCATGCAGAAGCCGTTGCCAGTTCTGACGATTATATCTTGATTCAATGATTTCTTTGTAGTTCATCTTGTTATTTAGCATTTACGTTTTTAGTTATTGAAAACTCTCAGAGAGGATAATGGTGGCATCAGACTCTTCTTCCGCGTGTTGTGTGTCTCGGTAGTAGGCGTTGTAGTGATTGGCCATTTCGAGTACCTGCTTCAAGGCTTCGTCAAAAGTCATTTTGGCTTTGCTGCCTCCTTGCCGTTGAAGGTCTTTCTGAATGCGTTGCAGACGTTTGGCGATGTAGGTGATGGTTCCTCGCTCTGCCAGTTCTCTCAGTTGCACCAGTTTCAGGTGGGTGTCGCTATCCTCAATGTGTGGCAACATGCTGTTGATGAGGCTGACAGCCGTTGTCACCTGAGCACCTAAGTTGCTACGCTGACCTTGATTCTGCTCTTCCTCATGCAATTCCTGTTCTTTCACACGATAGAACTCCCTCACCGCCTTTTCCACATGCTCATGGTGTTGAGCAATTCTGGGTACCGCTTTCTCCTCGGGTGTCGCCTTGAAATAGTTGAGGGCATCCAACACAGACACCTCTCTCGTCTGTGTTTCATTGACCAGATAGAAGATTTTGCGGAAGTTGGTCTTCAGGAATACGAGTGTGTCGCCTGAAAGCGTGATGCCTTCTATTTCATGCGGTTCACGCCCCGTGCGACTTCTCAGAGATAGTTTTTCTATGCGTCTATACTCTTTTCGGTTCTGCTGATACAGCAAACGCAGTTCCTCATAGAAGGGCAGTTCGAGGTTGCGGTCTTCCTGCTCACGCTTGATGCCTTCCTTGAAGAGTTTGTCCAGGTCTCTGTCGATGATTTCGTCGGTAGAATAGATTTGGTTGTCTTCGCCAAAGGTGGTGTGGAATGTCTGTATCTTGCTGAGTGCGATTTGGTTCAGTTTGATTTCCTTGTTGCCTTGCTCTGACGGATAGAACACATAATTATAGATGGTGTCTGATTGGGAGCCGATGCGGTTCACACGACCGATGCGTTGCATCAGACGGGTGCTGTTCCAAGGGGTGTCGTAGTTGATGATGATGTTGGAGCGATGCAGGTTCACACCTTCAGCCAACACGTCAGAGGTCAGAATGATGTTATAGTCATTTTTCTTCTGTTTCCAGTTGGCGTCGAAGTTCTCCCGAATGGTCTTGAAGAGCGTGTTGCGATTCTTGGCTGAGATGACCATCACATCCGTTCTGTTGATGCGACGTGCCAGATAGTCGATGGTATCGACCGACTCCGAGAACACCACAATCTTCCTTTCGGGGTTGTGTTCTTTCTTGAAGAGTTCGTGCTTCAGCAGGTCTTCAAACTTGGCAAACTTCGAGTCATCGCCATCGTCGATGCACTCCCATTGCAGCCACATCTCGTCCAGTAGTTGTTGGTCTTTGCGAAGCATGTCAATGTACTCTGGACGGAAATCATCACGTTTGAAAACGGCATTCTTGGGATTCACCTCTGCTTTCTCGTTCAGTTTTTCTTCTATCTCGTCATCCGTATAATTCAAGGCATAAAGTTGGTTGATGTCCATGTCGGGAGCAATGAAAATCTTGTCATTCTCCCACATTTTCAGCATATTCTCGTTTGCCTGTCGAAAGTTTTCCACAGAAATCTTGAAAGCATAGAAACTGCTTTCCAGACGTTTCACCAATCCGTTTTTGCGAATGCCCGCCAAACTGTGGCTGATGAGTTCCGCATTGTCGTAGAGCCCATTGGAGGCTTCTGGCTTCAGATAGGCAATGGCTTGATAGCGAGCGTAAGTCAGTTGTTTGTCAAGAATATCCATCGCCTCCTTGAAGAGGGTTGCCAAATGTTCATTCAGTTCATATTCCTTCTTGATGGGTTCTGCCACTTTGGGGAATCCGTGTATATCTTTGTTGTAACGGGCAATGCTCTCAATGTCAGTCCTCGTCCTTCTGACCGTCAGTGGCTTAATCACTCGGTCTCTCACTCGTTCTGCCAATTTCTTGAATTCCTTCATGTCTATCTGCTCCTGCTTGCGCAGTTTGCGAAACTCGACCACAAGCGGCGCAAAGAATGCCGTCAAGTTGGGCACACCATCAATCGTGCAATGGCGAGGGTCCTGAAACATCAGAATTTGATAATAGAGGTCGGCAGGTGTGTTGTTCATGGGGGTGGCAGAAATCAGCATCACTTTCTTCTTGTAGCCAGGGATGTTACCCGTCTCCACACGAGGCATCTTGCAGATTTCTTGCAGTTGTTGAAACGCCCCTGTTGTATGGTTGCGAAATTTGTGCGCCTCGTCCACCAAGACAAGGTCGTATTCATCGGCGTTCCAATAGTTGTAGTTGTCATCGTCGAGAATCTTGGAAAGGCTGCCATTGGAGACGAACTGCGTATATTTGTCAATGCCAAAGTCTTTGAAGGTGGTCTTCCAGTTTTGTTCTACAGCAGGAGGATACACCACTAGAATTTTCGTGTTGTCACGTCCGTTCTCAATGAGGAACTTCTTGGCAATCATGGTGGCGATGACCGTCTTGCCAAGACCTACCACATCTGCCAAGAAGAAGCCATCGTAGCGAATGAGTTTTTGGTAGCCCTCAACAACTGCGTCTGTCTGATACTCAAACTTCTCGTAGCCTTCAGGCATATCGAAAGGGTCGTCTTGGTCAACTTCTAAGACACGGTCAGAGAAGTATTCCATCAGCATCTTGATGTAGAGTTCGTAGGGAGTGACATCGCCCTTCAGATAGGTTGTGTCGAGTGTCGCCCGATAATCCTCGGCATCAATAGGCACCCCCTTGGCTTCCTCCCAAAGTTGTTCAAACTCATATTTCGCAAATGCAACATCATCATACTGAGTCAGTTTCACATTGAACTCGTATTGTCTCTCCTCGCCAATGCCAAGTCCGTTGCCGCTCAGGTTGCTGCTGCCAGTGATGGCGGCACCAAAAGTGTGCTGGTTGAAGTGGTCAGGGTAGAGAATATAAAGTTTGGCATGAATCTTCTTCGATGGATGGGCGCGCAGTTCCAATTTCCCATCCAGCATGTCTTGCACCATCTGTAGCATGCCGTCCTCCACTTGCTTGGTGTATTGGGACTGCTCAATGTCTTGTTTCAGCAGTCGCAGACAATCCTCCTTCACTTCATCTTCTGCCCCAAAGAAAAGTTCGCCCTTCTGATGGGCACGGGCGATGTATTTGTCCACATCGATGCCTATCAGAATACGCACTTTGTTGACACTGTCAAGAAAAGGGCGCAGAGTGAAGTAGCCCGATGCCCGCAGAAAGCCCACGACGGCATCGAGATTTTTGACTTGGGGATTGTTCTGAAGTATCCCCTCAAATTCCTGCATCAAAGTGTTCCCATTCCGGTTGGTGAAGAAATGGGAAGAGACAGGAAGGTCTTGCTGGCTCATAGTGATACGATAGATTTAGGCAGCACACTCGTCATCGGCATGTTTATAGGCTGCCTCCCCATGCAAGACCTCCAGAGATGGGAATAGCGTAGAACGCTAACTTACCCATATCTGGAGGCCCTAGGAATAGCCTATATAGTCCGATAAGTTGTGCCTACGCTATCGCATAGGCATTAACTCGTCGTCGACTATATGAATATCATGTGAATTTCCTAGGTTCCCAGATATTACCAACAACATTAATGCTGTAATTTTTTTGTTCCGAATGTTCGTGCCGCCACCCTGCACTCAGGGATTTTTGCCTTGTGGCAAGCGTCGTTTACGACGGTTCGGTGGTACTTGATTGCAAAGATACGATTAAGTGAGGACAAAACAAAGAAAAACGGGATTTTTTTGCTTTTGTTGTCGAGCGTGAGCGCCTTCGATGAAGTCAATGGCAGTGCAAATCGGAGATAAAGTAAAAAACAAGTAGGGCGTACAATCCCATGACGGATTGTACGCCCTTTATGGTTTCTTCTGAAACGAGATGCGGTTTACTTAACCTTCTCAACGATAGCCTTGAATGCCTCTGCGTTGTGTACTGCGAGGTAAGCAAGTGTCTTGCGGTTGAGGTCGATGCCAGCCTTGTGGAGAGCACCGATGAACTGAGAGTAGGACATACCCTCGGCACGGGCTGCGGCGTTGATACGCTGAATCCAGAGAGCGCGGAACTCGCGCTTCTTGCGACGACGGTCGGCAAATGCGTAGGTGAGGCCTTTCTCATAGGCGTTTTTGGCAACGGTCCATACGTTCTTGCGAGCACCGAACTGACCTTTTACGCGCTTCAGAATCTTCTTGCGGCGAGCGCGTGATGCAACATGATTTACTGATCTTGGCATAGTTTTTTTGCTTTTTGAATGTTAGCGTAGAAAGTGAAAAGTGAAAAGTGAAAAATCTAAGTTACTTAGTTGTTTCTGTTTCACGCTTTCTTTTTCCCTCTCTCTCTTTTTTTTCTTTGGGGCTAACGATTCGATTAAACTTTTGGTTGATTACTTACTGAATTTTAACGGAGTGCGAGGCAATCGAGCACCTGCTTGCGGTTGGCCTTTACGACAATCGTGCTGTGGTCGAGATTTCTCTTCTGCTTCTTTGTTTTCTTCGTTAAGATGTGGCTGTGATAAGCGTGCTGACGCTTAATCTTGCCGGTTCCAGTAAGCGTGAAACGCTTCTTTGCAGCGGACTTTGTTTTAATTTTTGGCATTTTTTTGTTTATTTAATTATTAATAATGTGTGGCAACGCATATACCAAGGCGTTACGCACTTCTATTCTTCTTCTTTGGCGGCCAGTTTCTCAGCCAGCCCGGCAAAGGGGCTGTTGGGGTTGGGGCCCTCGGCTTCCTTTCGGGCTTGGGCTTCTGCTTTGGCAGCGGCTTCGGCGGCTTCGTTGTCGCGTCGTTGTTGGCTCTTCTTCGGAGCGCCAGCCTTTTTGGGGGCAAGGGTGAGGAACATCTTCTTGCCTTCAAGCGAGGGCATGCTTTCCACCTTAGCCAGTTCTTCAAGGTCGTTGGCAAAACGGAGGAGGAGCACTTCACCTTGTTCTTTGAAGACGATGGAACGCCCCTTGAAGAACACGTATGCCTTCACCTTGTTGCCGTCGTTGAGAAACTCTTTGGCATGCTTCAGTTTGAACGCATAGTCTGCATCGCCTGTTTGGGGACCGAAACGGATTTCCTTCACTTCCACCTTCACTTGCTTCGCTTTCAGTTCCTTGGCTTTCTTCTTCTGCTGGTAGAGGAACTTAGAGTAGTCGATGAGGCGGCATACCGGAGGTTGCGCATTGGGAGAAATCTCTACGAGATCTACTTCTTTGCTTTCAGCAAGGCGAAGTGCTTCACGGGTGGGCATGACACTTGACTCGATGCCGTCGCCAACTATTCTCACTTCGGGTACACGAATCTGTTCGTTGATTCTGTACTGTTGTTTTTTGTTGTCACCTTTCATTCTGGGCGATGTTGTTCCTTCGGTATTTTTTGTTTTAAGTTATTGTTTCTTTGTCCGAAAACGGATGCAAAGTTAGAAATTTTCTGTCAATTGACGAACTTCTTCTTGAATTTTCTTTGCAAAATCCTCGATTTTCATCGATTCCTGCTGCTGAGTGCCTTGTTTTCTCACGTTCACGATGCCTTCAGCCGCCTCTTTCTCACCCACTACGAGCATGTAGGGGATGTGTTTGATTTCGTTGTCGCGAATCTTGCGGCCAATCTTCTCGTTGCGGTCGTCGATGATGGTGCGCACGTCCTGAGCATTCAGCGTGGCTGCCACTTCTTTGGCATAGTCGTTGAACTTTTCCGAGATAGGCAGCACCACCACTTGGTCGGGGGTGAGCCAGAGAGGGAAGTGGCCGGCGGTGTGCTCGATGAGCACGGCAATGAAACGTTCCATTGAGCCGAATGGCGCACGGTGAATCATCACGGGGCGGTGCTTCTGGTTGTCGGCACCAGTGTATTCGAGTTGGAAACGCTCTGGCAGGTTGTAATCCACCTGGATGGTGCCCAACTGCCAGCGGCGGCCCAGTGCGTCCTTAATCATGAAGTCGAGTTTGGGACCATAGAATGCGGCCTCGCCCAGTTCCGTGCGGGTGGGGAGTCCCTTCTCAGCGCATGCCTCGATGATAGCATTCTGGGCCTCTTCCCACACCTCGTCCGAACCGATGTACTTTTCCTTGTCGTTGGGGTCGCGGAGAGAGATTTGTGCCTCGAAGTCCTTGAAGTCGAGTGCCTTGAAGATGATGCCGATGATGTCCATCACGCGCAGGAACTCTTCCTTCACCTGGTCGGGGCGGCAGAAGATGTGGGCATCGTCCTGAGTGAACGAACGCACACGGGTCAGTCCGTGCAACTCGCCCGACTGCTCATAGCGATACACGGTGCCGAACTCGGCGCAGCGGAAGGGGAGGTCCTTGTAAGAGCGTGGCTGCCAGGCAAAAATCTCGCAGTGGTGAGGGCAGTTCATGGGCTTGAGCAGGTACTCTTCACCCTCTTCGGGTGTGTGGATGGGTTGGAAAGAATCCTTGCCATAGTGGTCATAGTGGCCCGAAGTCACATAGAGGTTCTTTCCACCGATGTGTGGAGTGATAACCTCCTGATAGCCATATCGCTTCTGGATTTTACGCAAGAAGTCTTGTAGGCGCAGACGAACGGCTGTACCCTTGGGCAGCCACATGGGCAGACCCTTACCCACACGCTCGGAGAACATGAACAGTTCCATCTCCTTGCCAATCTTGCGGTGGTCGCGCTTCTTGGCCTCTTCCAGAGCCACGAGATATTCGTCCAGCATCTTCTTCTTGGGGAACGAGATGCCGTAGATGCGGGTCATCATGGGTCGCTTCTCGTCGCCGCGCCAATAGGCAGCAGCCAACGAGAGCAGTTTGAACGCCTTGATGGGCGCGGTGGTCATGAGGTGAGGACCCTTGCAGAGGTCGATGTAGTTGCCCTGCGTGTAAGTGGTAATCTTGCCATCCTCCAACTCGGCAATCAACTCATTCTTATACGATTGACCCTTCGATGCGAAGAGTTCCATCACATCCTTCTTCGATATTTCCTTCCTCACCAGCGCCTCCTTCTTCTGCTGCAGTTCCTGCATCTTCTTCTCAATCTTGGGGAAATCGCTGTCGCTCAACTTCACACCCTCGGGCGGCATCACGTCATAGTAAAAACCGTTCTCGATGGCAGGACCGATGCCGAACTGAGTGCCGGGCCACAACTCTTCGATGGCCTCTGCCATGAGGTGGGCCGAAGTGTGCCAGAAAGCATGCTTGCCCTCAGCATCCTCAAACTTATACAGTGCAATCGTTGCGTCCTCCATGATAGGGCGGTTCAACTCTGTCGTCTCGCCGTTCACACCACAGGCAATCACGTCCTGTGCCAGCCGCTGGCTGATGCTCTCGGCAATCTCTAAGCCCGTCACGCCAGCCTCATACTCGCGCACGGAATTGTCAGGAAAAGTAATCTTAATCATCTTTATAATATATTATTGTATTTCTGTTTTTTATATCTCACACAGAAATCACAGAACACACAGAAAGTTTCCTTCTGAAAGTCACCGTTTTAGATGCCTCTCTGTGTTTTCTGCGATTTGACTACGTCGAACGTAAAGGTTCTGCGCGAGAAAATCGCCACAAATTTAGCACAAAATTTTCGTTCGTAGGCAAAATTTCCACCAAAAACGTGCATCATCACCTCATTTTCACTTCAAAATCCGTCAATTTGCCCCATCCTCGTCAGGATTTTCGTTGATGGCATCCATGTCCACCACCGTCATCTGCTTGAGCACATTCCTGAAATCCTTGTGCGGATAGAACTGCACCTTGAACTTATGCACGCTCTCGCTGCCCAGTTCCTCGGGCGAGTCCGCACTCCGGGCATTAAACGTTGGCTTGAGTGTGCCGATGCCGGCAATCTGCACACTGTGTCCCAGCATCAAATAAGTCCGCAGACGGTTCGACATGGCTTCCACAATGCCCTTCACCTGTGCGGAGGAGACTCCCTGTGCCTCCACGCACTCCTTCACGAAGTCCTCAAACTTCACTGGCTCGTAACTGAACTGCTCCATCACCCAAGCCTCGCGAATGCTCTGGTCGGGCATGATAATCTTCTTCTTTCGTTTTCTGTATGGTATCGACATAGTTCTTGTTGGTTTTAACAATATGATTAGACAAAAGGCTCTATTGGGTTATTTGTCATCGTAGTGTCCGTAGGCAGCCAGCACATCCACATGGACTTCAGTCTCGAAGATTTCGTAAATCAGCCGATGCTTCTTCGTGATGGTGCGGCTCCATTGACCAGCCCTGTCACCTTTCAATTGCTCTCTTCATCGTCGAGGATGGGATTGATTTCGCGGAACAGTTCCGCACGTAGTTGTATCGCTGTCATAAATCTTCTCTTTTTATATTTCACGGCAAAGTTACGAAAAATCTCCGACACTCACAAGCCTTTCCCCTCAAAAACTTTCTTCCACTTCCTCTCCTCCCTCCCTGCCACCTCCTCCCTCGGCTTCCTTCCAGTGCCTCTAAACCGATGTCCCCGACGTCGGTCAACCGACATCGGGGACATCGCCTCACCGACATCGGGGACGTCGGTTTAGGGGGTGTGGAAGGAGGGCAAAGGAGGCAATGGGATTGTCCCTGCAGCGGCAGTGTAAGAAAGTTTGTCGCGTCACGCATGGGAGAGCATCAGAAAGCAGAGGTAATCGAGTGCTTCCTTATCTTTGCACATCATAAAGATACAATGTATGAAGACAAGAGCAGAATATATACAACTGCTTTCTAAGCATACGGATGAACTTCGGTCTCGGTTCGGAGTTAGTTCGCTACGATTGTTTGGTTCTGTTTCGCGCGACGAACAGCACGAAAACAGTGAAGTGGACGTATGTGTGGAAATGGAGCCAAAAGCCTATCTTCTGGTTCGTCTGAAACGCTTCCTCGAACAATTGCTGGGATGTTCCGTAGATGTCGTTCGAATGCACAAACATATAGACTCCTATTTATTACAAGAAATAGAAAAAGATGGAATTTACGTCTTTTCATAAACGCCAACGCATTCTTTCCATCTTTCATCAAATGAAATATATCGCTCGGAAGGACAGGGAATTTACCACGGAGGGTGGCATCAGGGAGCGCATGACGGCGGCACGACTGGAACAGCGAGAAACGCAACGGCAAGTGATAGAACGGCAGGCTGGGGAAATTGAGACGCTGAAGAGAGAGGTGGAACGACTGAAGAGAATGGTGGGAGAGTGAGTGCCTCATTTGCGTGAAGAGGGGAGGGGGGTGCCGTGTACCTTGGCGGCATTCTTCTGGGCGAAATCTTTCCAGGAGGAGAAGTGGTGTTCCACTTGGGGCTTGCCCATCTGGATGAAGTGGCAGTAGGCGGCACCGAGGGCATCGGTGGCATCGAGTTGTACGTTCATGTCCTCGGGGGCGATGTGGAGCATGCGCTGGAGCATGCCGGCCACTTGCTCTTTGGCGGCGGAGCCGTTGCCAGTGATGGCCACTTTGATTTTTCGTGGTTCGTATTCGGTGATGGGGATGTCGCGCATGATGGCGGCTGTGATGGCCACCCCCTGGGCGCGGCCGAGTTTGAGCATGGACTGTACGTTCTTGCCGTAGAAGGGTGCTTCGATGGCCATTTCGTCGGGCTTGTAGGAGTCGATGATGGAGGTGATGCGCTCGAAGATTTTGCCCAGACGGAGGTAGTGGCTCTCGTATTTTTTCAGTTCTATCACGCCCATGGCCATGAGGGAGGCTTTGTTGCCTGTCACACGCAGTATGCCATAACCCATCACGTTGGTGCCGGGATCGACTCCAAGGATGATTTTCTCTATGTTGGATTTCTGTGTGGCCATTGTGCGGTTATGCGGTTGTGTGGTTGTGCAGTTGTGCGGTGCTGGCAGAAAAGAAAAGAGGATGTGCGGTCAGCACACCCTCACGTTTGAGCCGAATGGCGGACTCGAACCGCCGACCCACGCATTACGAATGCGTTGCTCTACCAACTGAGCCAATTCGGCAAGGCAAATAGCAAAAAGTCAGTGCCTTTTGTTAAAAGCGATGCAAAGGTATGGATTTTTTCCGGGATATAAGCAAGTTTTTTGCAAAATGTTTTGTAAATTTGTGCCTTGAACGGAAAAAAAGGCACTAAAAAGGATAAAAAACGTCAGAAAATGGCAAATAAAAAGAAATCTTTCTCTGTTTTGGCCACGTGTGTGGCTCTGGTTTTTGTGGTGATGGGCATGAACAATCTGTGGGCCTGTGTGAAGGGGGGCGACCGTTTGCCTTCGGAGGTGAATGATGCGGTGCCCGTGGTGAGCAGTGCAGAACGGAATGCGGTCTACCAGGCAGAGGATGAGGCCGAAAAAGAGTCTGAGAGGGCTATGGCTGACATGGCGGAGGAGCCTGGGACGGGGCTGTCGCAGTTGCCATACGAGAATCTGGAGCAGCCCGATGAGTTGCACAACACGTCGGAGTTTCTGCTTTTCAAGTCGCAGTTCATCATTTCTTACAACATGGAGAAGCACTGCCCGAACTATGTGTGCTGGGCTTTGACGCCTGAGCGTGTGAAGGGCAAGGTGCAGCGTTCGAACAATTTTCATGCCGACCCCGCCTTGGGCGAGGGTGCCAGGGTGGAAACTTTCGACTACAACGGTTCGGGATATGACCGTGGACACATGTGTCCGGCCGGCGACAACAAGAATACGCCGACAGCGATGGATGAGTCGTTCTGCATGACAAACATCTGTCCGCAAAGCCACCAACTGAACACGGACGCATGGAACGACCTAGAGGTGCAGTGCCGCTCCTGGGCAAGAAACTATGGCACACTCTACATCTGTTGTGGCCCCATCTTCGACAGCAAGGTTCCGAAGACGATTGGTCGGCGGAAAAACATGAAGATTGCTGTGCCCGACCGCTTCTTCAAGGTGGTTCTCTCGCTGGGACGTGTGCCCAAGGCGATTGGTTTCATCTATCCGAACCGCGATTGTGGTGGCGACATGCGCGATTATGCTGTGTCGGTGGATCGGGTGGAAAAGGTGACGGGCATGGATTTCTTTTTCCAGTTGGACGATAAGCAGGAGACGGAACTGGAGAAGGAGTGCAATCCTGCCGCATGGGGAATTTGAGAAGAAACAATTATACGATACGAGAATGAAGAAGTACATCAAAGATTTGATTGTGAAAGAGGTGGAGTTCCCTCATGAACTCTATGTCTTGCTGAAACTGACCGACGAGGAGCCGCTGCCGGCCACGATGCCCGGGCAGTTTGTGGAAGTGAAAGTGGAGGGGAGTCCGAAGACGTTTCTGCGTCGGCCTATCTCCATCAACTATGTGGATCGTGAGAAGAACGAACTGTGGTTGCTCATCAAGAAGGTGGGCGAAGGCACTCATCGGCTGGCCGAACTGAAAGTGGGTGACCGCCTGAATCTGGTGTTTCCGCTTGGCAATGGCTTTTCGCCTGTGCAGAAAGCGGGGGAAAGAGTGCTGCTGGTGGGTGGAGGTGTCGGTGTGGCTCCTCTGCTCGACTATGGCAAGTATCTGAAGGACAATGGGGCTGAGCCTGTCTTCCTGTTGGGTGCCCGCAGCAAGACAGACTTGCTGGAACTGGATTTGTTTGGTGCCATCGCACCTGTACACGTGACGACAGAGGATGGCACGGAAGGCGAGAAAGGGTTTGTGACTCAGCACTCATTATTAAATAAGGAGCACTTCGACCGCATCTCCGTCTGTGGTCCCAAGCCGATGATGGTGAGTGTGGCGCGCTATGCTAAAAAGGCCGGCACTCCCTGCGAGGTGAGTCTGGAAAACATGATGGCTTGCGGACTGGGTGCGTGTCTGTGCTGTGTGGAGAAGACGGTGAAGGGCAATGTGTGTGTATGCAAGGAAGGCCCTGTTTTTGACATTAACGATTTAACTTGGGAGATTTGACCATGGCAGATTTGACAACAAAAGTAGCGGGTTTGACGATGAAGAACCCTGTGATGACTGCTTCGGGCACTTTTGGGTATGGAGTGGAATTTGCGGACTTTGTGAACCTGGAGGATATTGGTGGTATCATCGTGAAGGGCACCACGCTCCATCCGCGCGAGGGCAATGACTATCCGCGCATGGTGGAGATGGCCAGCGGCATGCTCAACTGTGTGGGATTGCAGAACAAGGGTGTTGACTATTTCTGCAAGAATATTTATCCCGACATCAAGGACATCAAGACCAACATGATTGTGAACGTGAGCGGTTCGTCGCTGGAGGACTATGCCGAGTGTGCCGCCCGCATCAACGAGTTGGAGAATATTCCAGCCATCGAACTGAACATCTCCTGCCCCAACGTGAAACAGGGCGGCATGGCTTTCGGCGTGACCACAGAGGGTGCGTCGGCTGTGGTGAAGGCGGTGCGCGAGGTGTATGACAAGACGCTGATCGTGAAACTGTCGCCCAATGTGACGTCGATTGCCGACATTGCCTTGGCGGTGCAGGATGCAGGAGCCGATGCGGTGTCGCTCATCAACACACTGATGGGCATGGTCATCGACATAGAGAAGCGGAAGCCAGTGCTGAGCATTGCCACGGGTGGCATGTCGGGGCCGGCGGTGAAGCCAGTGGCGGTGCGTTGTGTGTGGCAGGTGGCCAAGGCGGTCAGCATCCCTGTGGTGGGATTGGGCGGCATCATGACGGCCAGCGATGCCATAGAGTTCTTCTTGGCTGGTGCATCGGCCATCGAGATTGGTACGGCTAACTTCATCGACCCTGCCGTGACGGTGAAGGTGGCTCAGGGCATCAATGAGTGGCTCGATCAGCACGGGTGCGCCTCGGTGAGTGAAATAGTGGGGCAACTGAACGCATGATGGATGGCATCTGGCAGGATATTGTTGATGTCTTCTTTTCGGAACAGACTCTGAAACAGAAGTATCGTTATTTCTACGATGCCCTGCACCGCGTGTGCATAGAGAAGACAGAGAGCCTGCCCACCGAATATAACGACTTTTTTTCACGCCTTCAGGCGGTCTGCCGACTGACGAACTATCCGCTGCACCAAGTGGATAGTTTCCGATGGCGCGCCCGCCAGGTGTCACGTCTTGGCATGGAGGTCGATGAGCATACGTTTCTCGTCGATGTCCGTGTCTTTGTGGATGCGGTGGCGCATTTCACGAACACTTCGGTGCCCGATGCCTTGAAGGGGCGGTTGCCGAATGCCGAACTGATTCCTGTGGCACGTGAGCAGTTGGAACTGGCTAATCGGCACAGCCGCCTACGCTTCACTGTGGAGCGAGTGGATGAGCCATACGTGTATGCGTCGGCACAGGAGATGCCGTCTGACACACCTTTCCGCATCGATGTCACCGCCAACCAGCACACACTGCAGGCGGCTCAACTGCTCAAGGAGGGCATGCAGTTCAACATCCTCTCTTTCACCCTCGACCATGAAGGCGTTTATCATCCGCTCTACATCGTAGTGGAACCAGATTTCCTACTCGACACCACAAGTGTCACAGGGTGCGTCAAAGGGTGGGGCGATTCGGCCTTCAATCATTTCATCGACAAGTTCTCTCCAGCCGAAAGCACAGTCTATACGTTGCTGGGTGACTTTGCCAATCAGTTCTTGGACGATGTGCTGAATCTGCCTGATGCCACCTATCAAGCCTCCATGCGCAAGGTCTTTGCCGACCGTGCCATTGACATTTCGGCTTGCAAGGAAATCAATGCACAGTTTTTTGAGGAGACGAAAAAGCAGTTCGCCAACATTCAGCAGGTGGTGGCTCAACTCTATGAACAACCCTACATGCACCAAGGACAGGTGAACATCCACATAGAACCTTCTTTCTTCTGTGAGGCGTTGGGGCTGCAAGGCCGCATGGACTGCCTGATTGACCTTGACGAGGAGGGAAAGAAATTGCTGATAGAACTGAAGTCGGGCAAGTGGGACGAGTTTCGTAGTCGTGCCAAGGAGGAACACCTCATGCAGATGCTGCTCTACAAGGAGATGCTCCACTATAACATGGGGGTGAAGCAGACCGATGTGATGGGACATTTGCTTTATTCCAAATACCCTCATCTGCAGGAACAGCGCAGTTTTCAGGAGATAGTGTTTCGGGCACTCAACATCCGCAACAACATCGTGGCGATGGAGAGGGGACTCCTGCAAGGAGAAGCCCGCCGATGGGTGCCGAAGTTGACTCCGCTGGCTTTGAGGCGTGATTCTCGGTGCAATGAGAAGTTTTGGACAATGTATTGCCTGCCGAAAATCCAGCCCGTTACGGATGCTCTGCATGGAATGGATGACGTGACTGCTGAATATTTCTACACGTTCTTGCAGTTTATTGAACGAGAGCAGTTTGAGAGCAAGATGTGCGACACTCGTCCTGACTCCACAAGGGCACTTTCGTCGCTGTGGAATGCTGACCTGAACACAAAGATGGAGAATGGCGACATTTTTCTGAATCTTCGTTTGGCCGACCTCCGCATGAAGGATGGGGTAGATGCTGTTTGTCTGGAACGTGCAGACGGAGAGGATGCTCAACCCAACTTTCGTATAGGAGATGCCGTTATTTTATATAAACGAAACGCTGAAACGGACTCGGCAGTCACTCAGCAAGTCGTCCGTTGCAGCGTAGAAACCTACGACTCTGAGCGCATCTGGCTGAAACTGCGCTATCCGCAGCGAAGCCGAAAAATCTTTGGGCGTGATGACCTTTTTGCCATCGAACATGACCATGTGGATGCAAACTTCCGAAGTCTTTACAGCGGCCTTTTCTCATTGCTCACCTGCCCCAAAGAGCGACGCGAACTGCTGTTGTGCCAGCGCGAAGCCACCGACGAGGATATGTTTCTCCTGATGGGACCTCCGGGTACGGGCAAAACTTCTGTGGCACTCAAAAAGATGGTGGAAGCGCATTTGGCACAAGGACACAACCTCTTGCTGCTGTCCTACACCAACCGTGCCGTAGATGAGATTTGCGAGATGTTGTCTTCTGTCGATGAGGCATCTGGCTATATTCGTTTGGGACGTGAACTCTCCTGTGCACAGCCGTTTCGGCCCCATCTTCTGCTCAACACCATAGGCATGCTGTCTAATCGCCAGGAGGTGCTTCAAAAGATAGAAGACACTCACGTGTTTGTCAGCACGGTGGCTTCGATGAACAGCCATACAGCCCTTTTCCGCCTGAAACATTTCCAGGTGGCAATCTTCGATGAGGCTTCGCAAATACTTGAGCCACAAATCATGGGCATTCTCACCTCGCCAGCCATTGACAAGTTCATCATGATTGGTGACCATAAGCAGTTGCCGGCGGTGGTGGTGCAGAGTGAGGATAAGTCTGCTGTCAGTTCGCCATTGCTGCATGCCATCGGACTGACCAACTGCCGCAATTCTTTGTTTGAACGTCTCTACGAACAGAACCGCTACAATCCGAAAGTGGTGTCGATGCTTGACCATCAGGGACGCATGCATCCGGCCATTGCCGACTTTGCTTCCGAGGCTTTCTACGAGGGTCGTCTTCAACCCGTGGGATTGCCGCATCAGAAAGAAGGGTTGCCGTATCATGTGTTCGATGTCCAACATCCCATAGAAAGTCTGGTGGCCACTCATCGCTGTGCTTTCATCAATGTGCCTCGTCCTTCACTTGAAGAACGGATGCCCAAGGCGAATGTACTTGAAGCCAAAATGATTGCTCAACTGGTGAAAGCGATAGTTTCATTGTATGAACAGAATGAACTCTCTTTCAGTCCATTGCATCAGTTGGGAATTATCGTTCCGTTCCGCCGTCAGATAGCCTTGGTGCGTACTGAAATAGCGAAGTTCCTGCCCGATATGGCACAAGACTTGGTGATAGACACCGTGGAACGTTATCAGGGTTCACAGCGCGACATCATCATCTATGGCACCACCATCACTCAACGTTATGAACTTGACATTCTCTCCAACCTCACCGTGACTCCATCGGGTGTGGTTGATCGCAAACTGAATGTGGCCATCACCCGTGCCCGCAAGCAACTCTTCCTGCTCGGCAACGAAAAACTGCTGACACAGAATGTTCTGTATCAGCAGTTTATCAACTATTGTCGCAAAGGGGTATGAGGGTTTTCTCATGCCTCTCTGCACATTTATTTCATCTTGACATTTATTCCATCGTGCATGCACATTTATTCCATCTTGTGCATTTTATTATTCCACCCCGTGCATCATCTTCTTCAGCAACGGATAGAGGCAGAAGAGGATGGCTGCTGCCACACCTGCCATCACGGCGAAGAGCGTGAAGAAGTCGGTGAGGTTGGCAATTTCAAAGCCTAAGAAATAGTGGACGGGCTGCTCGGCGGTGGGCAGCAGAGTGGCCAGATTGCCTGCCAGGATGTTGCTGGCGGCATTGCTCATGAACCATACGCCCATCAGGAGCGATGCCAAATGCACAGGCGAGAGTTTGTTCACCATCGACAGGCCAATGGGGGAGAGGGAAAGTTCGCCGATGGTGTGGATGAAGTAGAGGATGAAGAGCCACCACATGGAGGCTTTCTGGCCAGGTTCCAGTCCGTTGGTGCCGTAGGCGATGACAGCGTAGCCGATGGCGAGGAGGAGGAGGCCGATGGCCTGCTTCACAGGTGATGGAGGTTCTTTCTTATACTTGGCCAGTGTCTCCCACAGGGTGGCCATGATAGGTGCAAAGGTCACCACCACAATGGGGTTGATGGATTGGAACCAGGTGGTGGGCATCTCCCACGAGCCGATGGTGCGGTCGCACTGCTGGTCGGCAAAGATGGTGAGCGATGAACCTGCCTGCTCGAAGGCACTCCAGAAGAAGATGACGAACACGGCGATGATGTAGATGACTCCGATGCGCTGCTTCTCCACACTGGTCAGTCCTCGGTCGGTGATGATGAAGATGGGCAGTGCGATGGAGATGGCATAGATGGCAGCCGAGATGTAGTCGTTGAAGTTTTTTGCATCGAACGAGAAGAGGACGAGCATGGCCACGGTGGCGATGAGGCATCCCCACAGGCGGAGTGGTGAGTTCTTTGTGGTGGCCTTAGAGGTGGCGTTCTCAGTGTGTTGTGATTGTTCTCCCTGCTGTTCCGTAGCCTCACCGTTGGCTTGCATGTCTTTCATTTTCAGGAGTTGGCTCTGCTTGGGTGGCAGACCGATGGCGAGTCCTTCGGGGGTGTTCAGGTATTTCTTCTTGCCCATCATGAACACCACTACCGAGAGAATCATGGCCACGCCTGCACAGAAGAATCCCCACTTGAAGGCTCCCGGGTTCATCCAGTTGCCGTCGGCAGCCACCGAACCGCACACGAACGGTGCGATGAGTGCTCCTGTGTTGATGCCCATGTAGAAGATGGTGAAGGCTGAGTCCTTGCGGCGGTCTTGTGGTGCATAGAGGTCGCCCACCATGGTGGAGATGTTGGGCTTGAAGAAGCCGTTGCCGATGATGAGTGCGCCCAGGCCGATGAACATGAGCGTGAGGGCCACGCTGTTGTTGACCGAGGTGTCAATCACGCCTCCCTGTGTGGGGTCGGTGAAGATGCTCTGCTGCACCACACAAGCCGATGCGAACATGAGGAACTGTCCGATGGCCATCACAATGCCGCCCACGATGATGCTGCGGCGGTTGCCCCAGTAGCGGTCGGCTATGTAGCCGCCCAGGAGGGGGGTGAGATAGACCAGTCCGGTGTAGGAACCGTAAATCTGACTTGCGTCAGCGCTGTTGAAGAACGCCGCCACCAGGTAGAGCACGAAGAGCGCGCGCATGCCGTAGTAACTGAAGCGTTCGGCCATCTCTGTCACGAAGAGCAGATAGAGGCCTTTGGGGTGTCCATGTTTTGCCATGATATGTGTTTTAGATCGTTAGTTATTTTCGGTTTGTCTGTTGTTGTCTCTCCTGTTGCTGTTTCAGGATTTCCAACTGTTTCTCCTGCATGGCCTGCAGACGTTCCATGATGCTGGAGGTCTTCTTCTTGTCGCCGGCACTGGCCTTGCGCTCTGCATGGCGCTTTTCCAGTTTCGCCAGCAGTTTGGCATCGTCGGTGGTCTTGCGCAGGAACCACATCATGATGATGCTCACGAGGCCCGAAATGAAGTAGTACCAGTTCAGACCGGCACTGTAACTGTTGAAGGAGAAGAAGAAGATGATAGGCATCAGATAGGTCATCCACTTCATCATGTTCATCTGCTGCTGTTGCTCTTCGGTCATGGCATACTGCTGTTGGCGCTGGGTAATCATGGAGTTGAACACGGTCGATACGCACCACAGGATGCAGAAGAGGGAGAGGTGGTCGCCGATACCCCAAATGTTGAAGCCCCAGTTGATGATGTCGTCGTAGGTCGAGAGGTCGTCGGCCCAGAGGAACGACTCGCCGCGCATCTCGATGTAGTTGGGGATGAAGTTGAAGAGCGCAATCCAGATGGGCATCTGGATGAGCATGGGCAGACAACCGCCCATGGGGCTTACGCCATATTCGCTGTAGAGTTTCATCACCTCCTGCTGCTTCAGCATCGCATCCTCTTTCTTGGGATATTTTGCGCTGATTTCGTCCATCTTGGGTCGCAGCACACGCATGTTGGCCGAGGCGATGTAGGACTTCTTCATGAGTGGGAAGACGAGGAACTTCACGATGAGCGTGAGCAGCACGAGCACGATGCCCATGTTCAGGCCGAGTCCTGTGAGGAAGTCGAAGGCATAGAGGAAGACGAAGCGGTTAATCCATTTGATGATGGGCCATCCCATATAGACGAGCGACTGGAGGTCGAGGTCGTCGGCCGAAGCCAGCATCTTTTCGTTCTCTTTCAGCGTGGAGAATTTGTTGGGGCCGAGATAGAGGTGGAAGCGAGTGGGGGTCACGCCTTTTGTGTCGAAGTCGGCGGCAAACGAGGTCTTGTAGGTCTTCAGATAGCCAGAGCCTTTTGCCAGTTGCTCCGACGACATGCGGCTGACAGAAACGGGCGTTTCGGCAATGAGTATCTGGCTGAAGAACTGTGTCTTGTAGGTAATCCATTTCACTTTTTCTTCAAATTCGTCTTCGTCCTCGTCGCCACCCGTCGTGGAGAGTTCGTGGGTGTCGCCATCTACGTCGCGGTAGGTCACGGTGGAGTAGCGGGTCTCAAAGTCATAGCCCTTCTCCTGCTGCTTCATGGCTTCCGTCCATTCTATCTGCATGGTCTTCGTGCTCGAGGGGAAGAATCCCTCCAAGCCCGTGGCCTTCACGTCCATGTCGAGCAGATAGGAGTTGGGCCGAAGCGAGTAGATGATGTCGAGCGAACCGCTCCCCACTGGCAGGTGCATGGTCACACCCGTCTTGCTGGCTTCGGTCGGGGTGAAGAAGAGTTCGTCCGTCACGATGTTGGCCGTCTTGCCGTCCAGCATCAGACGCATGTCCTGGTCGTTCTTGTCGAAGAGCACCACATTGCCCCCTTCGCGGCTCTTGTAGGTGCTGTCTTTCAGTTCCACCTTCTGCAGTTGTCCGCCTCTGTTGGTCAGCGTCACGCGCAGCAGTTCGTTCTCAATCACCGTGGTGCTCACCTTTCCCTGGCGTGCCTCGAAGAGCGGACTCAGTGTGTCGGCAGCCTCTTCTGCTTTCTTCTCCAGTTCTTTCTGCTTCGCCTTCGCTTCCTTCATCGCTTCCACCTGGGCAATGGAGTCGAGCACCATCTGCTCCTCCATTTGCGAGCGGCGCGCATAGTTCTCGTAGGTCATGAAGCCGAAAACCACCAATGCCATCAGCACAAAGGCTGTGAGTGTGTTTTTATTCATTTCTTTATCTTATTGTTTAGATGTTTTCCTTAAATTTTCAAAAAATCGTGCAAAATTACGAAAAAAAACTGAAATCAGGCGCATGAAAGCATCATTTAATCGGATTTTGTCGTACTTTTGCAAAAGATTAACATAAAATCAGAAAGAAATGAAAACGAAACTATTGATGCTGCTGGCAGTTTTCTGTCTTGCGCTCGGAGTGCAGGCCAAAAAATTTCCTCGGATAAAATTTGAGCGAACGACCATCGACATGGGGACTTTCTCCATGGACACCCCCGTGCAGAAGTGTACCTTCAAGTTTACCAATGTGGGCGATGCCAAGTTGGTCATCAACACGGTTCACGCTTCTTGCGGATGCACGGTGGCCGACTATCCCAAGGATTTTATCGCTCCTGGTGCCTCGGGCGAAATCACCGTCACCTACAATGGGACGGGCAAGATGCCTGGCCCGTTCAAGAAGAGCATCCAGGTGTTCTCCAACAGCAAGGAGGACCTCACCCGTCTCTTCATCCAGGGCCAGATGACCGATGTGCCTGTCAGCCAAAAGACGAAGAAATAAGTGCTGCAACAAGAAAAGCGGTGGCCATGCAGAAAGTCCTGCATGGCCACCGCTTTTTTCGTGCCGCCATGTCTGTTTCGCTTGTTCCTTTGCCAGAAAAGTGCCCCTTCTTTTGTTGCAATTGTAACACACCCACTGTTACAGTTGTAACACTGGCACTGTTACAAGTGTAACACTGGCACTGTTACAAACGTAACACTGATTGTGTAAAAAGTGTTACATTTTCGCCGTTGCCCCACGAACATTTCCGCCGCAAGGATGGCCTTGCCGTCAGGGCCAGAACTCTCATCGTGTCAGGGCGAAATGCGCCTTTGCGCCAGCCATGAACCAGACACCCGGCTGCTGGATGTTGGCAAAGTCGTAGTATCGGTGGTTGGTCAGGTTGTTGGCCTGTGCATAGAGGGTGTAGTGGGGAAGGGTCCACTGCACCTTCAGGTCGAGTGTGCCGAAGGTGCCAAATGACTGATGCTCACCTGTTCGGGCATTGTCGAACTCGCCTTCACGGTTCTTGAGCGTGAAGTCCCATTGCGCGCTGACTCGCCGCACGATGCGGTGCTGGAGGGATGCGACAAACTTGTGGCGCAGGAAGGTCATGCGCGAAGCATAGTTGGCCGCCTGCTCGGTGCGGGTGCGATACTTGTAGTTGTAGCAGTAACTGAGCGTTAGGTGCTGCAAGAGGGCTTGCTTTCCCCATCGGCGGCCTATGTCGAAACTGGCCAGAGCCTCTGCGCCGATGTTGTCGATGTTGCTGTTTGCCGTGGTATAGACGGTTGCGTCGGCATATCTTACCCAGTCAATCATGTCGGTGCCACGGCGGTAGAAGCCTTTGAGTTTCAGGCTGAAGAAGTCGTCGGTGTAACTGGTGCCTAGATGCCAGTCGGTGCTCTTTTCGGGTTTCAGGTCGCTGTTGCCGAGCAGGCCGGGGCCGTTGTAGTAGAGGTCGGTGTAGGTGGGGGTGCGGAGGCTCTGGTTGAAGGATGCGAAGAACTTCCATCGGGGAGTGGCGCGCCACGAGAGGTCGATGCCCGGATAGAGGTGCATGCCGCCAGAGACAGAGGTGTTGTGGTTGGCCAGCATGCCGAGCGAGATGGTGAGGTGGGGCAGGAGGATGTCGTGTTCGAGATAGAGGCCGAGGTTGCTGCGCCCATCTTTATATTTATAGTATTCGTCCCGTCCCGGCACTTTGTACTTGTGCTGGTCTTCTTCGGCTATTTCCTTGCCCAATCGGGTGGAGAGGATGTTCTCGCGGCGGAACTCCACACCGACGGCTGTCTTGCCGAGTGCCCATGTGGTGTAGGCATTGAGGTTGACGCCATAGACGTTTGTCTGGTGGAAATTCTGATAGGCAGAAGGATTGGCGCGCCACCACACGTAGTGGTCGAGCGAGCGGTTCCAATAGACCTGTGCCGGCACATGGACGCGGCCTTTGTATTCGGCTTGGGCAGCGATGAGATAGCGGCGGTCTTGCTCATACTGCGTGTCGGACCCCGTGCCATAGAACGTGTTGGCACCATAGTTCATCGTGCTCAGTCCTGCCTGCAGCGTGGCATCGAAATGGGCGGAGGTGTAGCGGCTATTCCAGTAGGCGTTGCCCTTGTTGAAGTCGTCGTTGCCGCTGCCGCCGTCGCTGCGGGCATAGCCTCCGCTCAGGCGGTGGACAAAGTGGCTGTGCGTCAGAGCCACATGGGCATTGGTGCCGAATGTGCCATAGGAGCCGCCCTGCAGGTGCGCCCCCACGTTGCTTTCCTTCTCGGTGCGCGTGACGATATTGATGGCTCCGGCAAAGGCTTGACTGCCATACACACGGCTGGCTCCGCCTTCGATGACTTCGATGCGCTCGATGTCATCGACATTGACGGGCAAATCGACCGTCAGGTGCCCAGTGTGGGGATTGCTGATGTTGATGCCGTTGAGCAGCACGGTGAGTTGGTCTTCGGTGCCACCGTTCACACCGATGTCGGTCTGGATGCCGAAGCCGCCGCGTTGGCGCACATCCACGCCGGCAGCGAGTTTCAGCAGGTCGTTGACCGAGTTGGCACTGGAGGCTTCGATGTCCTGACGGGTGATGACCTGCACCAGGCGCACGGCTTTGTCGGCCGGCAGCGGGGCGCGTGTGGCGGTCACTTCTGTTTCTTGCAGTTGGAGTTCATAGGCGGTCTTCTCTGTTTGTGCATAGGATGCACGGGCAACCATCGCCAAGGTTGCCGCAAAAAGTATTTTTCTCATGTTGTTTGGTCTAATAAAATTTCCCGATGATTTCTATCTTCTCACTTCGGCTGATGCCGCCCGGATTGGTGCCAGGCCAACCCTCTGGAACTGCCATGTTCCATTGCTCGTAATAGTCTTTCCAGAACTGCGTGATGTGGCCGCTCTTGTCGTGGAACGACATGGGCTGCTGAGGAAAGAGTGGGGTGCCTTCAGCATCAAAATAGGAGTAGTGAACCAACTCGCTGCAATAGATGGCAGAATCGCTTGGCATGTATTGGTAGTCATAAGGTCTGCCAAGAAATGTCTTCGCCTTTTCTACTGCTGCGGCAGCAGGAGCGGTGTCCTTCAACCGGCCGAGCAGCACCATCGGAAGGCCTGCCTGGGTGTGGTCGCTATGGACAAAAAAGGAATCGATGGGATTGAGCCAAACGCCGTGCCGGCCCGATGCTTCGAGCGCATAGGTGTGTCCGTCGGACTCTTTGCACACGATGGCTACATGAGAAACTCGCTGAAGGTCGATGCCTTCAGTCACGGTGACGATGGCTTGCGCTAAGCCATCACGCGAGGGACTTGCCACACAGAAAAGCAAGTCGCCATGCTGAAGCGCGGAGAGGTCTAAGAGTTCGTCGTCCGAACCCGGCGAAGCAGCCCCTGCCGAAGCCGACGATGCCGCCGCCGTGATTCCGTCTTCGTCAGCAGCAGGACGTTGGCTCATGGCCATCTTGGCTGCCGAAGAATCGGGACAGGCCGCTGCCAATGTGGCCACGCTCAACACACCGATGCGAATCTCCCGGCCGAGGCTGAGGAAGATGGCGTCGCGGTGGCGTGTGAACTGGTGCCACACGATTGCCTCCGTCTTCTTAAAGGTTGTTTTTTTCATTTTGTTGTTTTTTATTTTTGTTTTTGCTAGAAGTGCTAGATTTTCTAGTCTTTCTAGGTTTTCTAGGTTTTCTAGGTTTTCTAGTCTTTTTAGGTATTCCTAGTCTATTGCCTTTTCAAGTTTCTCTCCGCGTCCATTCTCAAAAAAATGAACAGCAGCAGCGTGAAACCCCACAGAGACGACCCCCCATAACTGAAGAAAGGTAGCGGGATGCCGATGACGGGGGTTAGTCCGAGCACCATGCCCACATTGATGAACAGGTGGAAGAGGAAAATGCACATCACACTATAGCCATAGACTCGGCCCATCGTGTCGGGTTGTCGTTCGGCCACGATGATGAGTCGCCAGATGAACAGGAGATAGACGATGAGCACACCTGCCGAACCGACAAAGCCTTCTTCTTCGCCCACGGTGCAGAAGATGAAGTCGGTGTGCTGCTCTGGCACATAGCGGAGTTTCGTCTGGGTGCCGTTGAGGAATCCTTTGCCGAACAAACCGCCCGAACCAATGGCGATTTTGGCCTGATTGACATTGTAGCCTGCCCCTCGGGGGTCATCCTTCATGCCGAGCAACACCTCGATGCGGATGCGTTGGTGGTCGTCCAGACGCTCGAAGAGAGAGTCGGTGAGATAGAAGAAGGACGTGGAAGCGATGGCAAAGAGGGCGATGAGTCCGTAGCGGATGAGCCGTGTGTAGATGGCCAGCCCGATGATGTAGCCAATCATGAGGATGCAGAGGCCGAGCATGACGTAGCATACATTGAAGGGAATGACGAAGATGGAGAAGAGCAGGGCTAAGGCTGTGCCGCCCATGCAGGTGTAGGCCATGATTCTGACTGCCTGCATGTTGCGGCAATACACCCACACCATACCGATGGTGAATATCATGGTCAGCAACAGCACGGAGAACTCGCCTATGGAAATGGGCATTTCGGCAAGGTAACTGTCGCTGAACTTCATGCCCACCACGAAATAGACCACGCAGGCAAAGCCCGTGAAGAGGAGAGAGCCGGTCATGCCTTCGCGATAGAGCATGAGGAAAAAGGCGAAATAGACGAGAGCGGAACCTGTTTCTTTCTGGGCAATGATGAGCAGCATCGGGAGCAATATCATTCCGACGGCCAGCCCGATGTCCTTGAGGTTCTTGATGTTGTAGCCATACCTGTCCATGAGTTTGCCCAAGGCTAAAGCCACGGAAAACTTGGCAAACTCGGCTGGCTGAATCTTGACGGACGAGCCGATGGGCAGCCATGAGTGGGAACCTTTGGTGTCGGGGGCAATGACGATGGTGACAGCCAGCAGCAGCATCATGAGGATGTAGGTGATGTAGGCGGTGGTGTCATAGATGCGCTTCTCGATGAGCATGAGTGCTGCGGCCAGCACGAATGAGGTGCCTGCCCACACAATCTGCTTGCCCGAATTGGTCTCCCAACTGAAGAGGTCGGGATTGTTGAAGTCGTAGCAGGCACCGCACACGCTGAACCAGCCCCACACGATGAGTATCACGTAGAGCAGGATGGTCATCCAGTCGATGCTGAGGAAGATGCCTTTGCTACCTTGCTCTTGTTCCATAGTCGATATGTCTTTGGCGGAACATCTCTGCTTTGGCTTGGCTGTTTTTAGAGAGTTCGCCTGTGATGTATTGTTCCATAATCAGTGCGCCAATGGGCACTCCGTAGGTGGCACCGAAACCACCATTTTCCACATAGACAGCCACGGCAATCTTGGGGTCGTCCATCGGAGCGAACCCCATAAAGGCAGAGTGGTCTTTGCCTCGGTTTTGTGCCGTACCCGTCTTGCCGCACACGGCATAGTTGGGATTGTTGGCACCACGGCAAGTGCCGCCCAGTACGGCTTTGCGCATTCCTTCCGCAACCATCTGGTAGTATTGCTTATCTACCTTGGTCTTGTGCTTCACCAAAAGGCTGTCGGCCAGTTCGCCTCCTTCTATCTTCTTGACAATGTGCGGTGTGATGTAGTAGCCTCGGTTGGCAATGGTGGCTCCGAGATTGGCTATCTGAAGAGGAGTGAGGGTCACTTCTCCTTGTCCGATGGCGATGGAGATGACGCCGAGTGCGTTCCATTTGCCCAATCGGCGGTCGTAGTAGTCGGCATTGGGTATCATGCCACGGGCTTCGCCGGGAAGGTCAACGCCCAGTTTGTAGCCGAAACCCATCGACACCATGTAGTCTTTCCATGTGGTCATGGCTTCTTGTATGGTCTTGTATTTCTGACGGTTGTTCAGCATGTGGTAAAGCCCCCAACAGAAGTAGCCGTTGCACGAAGTGGCAATGGCAGGAATGAGGGGCAGGGGAGAGCCGTGACCGTGGCAGCCCACCTTCATGCCGCCGAAACGGAAACCGCGACTGCAAGGATAGGCGGTGGAGGAGGTGATGATGCCTTCTTGCAGGAAGGTGAGTCCTTGTGATGTCTTGAATGTGGAACCTGGAGGATAGGTGCCGGAAATGGCCCGATTGAGCATGGGCTTCATGGGGTCGCGCTGCATCTCCATCATCTGCATGCCGCGTTGTTTGCCCTCCATGCGGTGGGGATCGTAACTGGGCGCGCTGACCATGCAGAGGATTTCGCCTGTCTTTGGTTCGATGGCTACGATGGCACCCATCTTTCCCTCCATCAGACGTTCGCCCAAGGCTTGCAGTTTGGCATCGATGGAGAGGGTGATGTTCTTGCCTGGAACAGGCTTTCGGTCCAACTCGCCATTGCGATAGTGCCCCTGAATGCGGCCACGAGAGTCGCGCAGCAGGATTTCCACTCCTTTCACGCCTCGCAGTTCTGGCTCATAACTGCGCTCCACACCTTGCTTGCCAATATAGTCGCCCGGGTCGTAATAATCGTCTTTTTCCACTTCGGCTGACGACACTTCGGCCACATCGCCCAGAATGTGGGCGCAATGGTCGGTGGCATAGCGTCGGATGGTGCGTTCGCGAAGGTAGAAGCCGTGAAAGCGGAACATCTTTTCCTGAAAGATGCCATACTCTTGTGCCGATATCTGTGGCATGAAAAGTTGCTGTGTATAGGTGGAATAGCCAGGGTTTTTGTTGCGGTCTTTGATGAGTGCCATGCGCTCGTCGAACTGTTGGCGAGTGATGCCAATGGTGTTGCAGAAGTCGAGCGTGTCGAGATGGTTAATCTCGCGCATAATCACCATGATGTCGTAGGCTGGCTGATTGAACACCAGCAGGCTGTCGTTGCGGTCGTAGATGGCACCGCGAGCGGGGAAAATGATGTTGTTGAAGAAAGCGTTGTTGTCGGCACGGCTTTTGTATTCTTCGTCAGAGAGTTGGAGGAAGGCCAGCCGCACGATATAACACACTACGATGGCCAGGGCAATGCCGCCAAGCACAAACTTTCGATATTCGTAGAGGTGATTCTTCATGGCGACCTATGCGTGATGTTTTTTCTTTTGTCGTGAATGTACCAGCAACTCGATGAAGATGATGAGGATAGTGGTCAGGACGGAACTGCCGAGAATGGCTGTGCAGGTCAGCAGCCAGTCGGCCAATGTGAAGGCATCGAGCAGGTAGAAGGTGCCATGCAGGATGAGCATGAGCAGAAAAGTGTAGAACGTGTAGTTCCAAAAGCCCAATGTGAGGTATGAGGGTTTGAAATCGTCGGCTGCGTCGCGAGGGGATAACATGTTGAGGATGAGTGGCTGCACCATTGCTATCAGGGTGCAGGATGCGGATGCCATGCCAGCGGTATTGCTGAAGATGTCGAAAAGCAGGCCGGTGATGAATCCCCATATCAGGATGCTGATGCGCGAAGCGTTGCGCCGGAAACAGACAATCATGTAGCCCATCACCAACGGAGTGATGTATCCCAGCAGGTGTATGTGATTGAACACTAACACCTGAAAGAACAGCAGGATAAGGAGTCTGAACAAACGTGATAGGTAGATTGAACTCATCTTATGGTGTCGGGCTTTTCAGTTGTTTGAGGCTTTTCAGTTGTTTGGGGCTTTTCAGTTGTTTGGGGCTTTTCAGTTGTTTGGGGGGCTGTTGTTTTGGGGGCTTCTGCCGTTTGTTTCTTTTCCGTTGTTTGTGGCTTTTCGTCCGTTTGCGGTTTTTCGGTTGCTTGTCCCAGTTGCTTCAGCATGGTGCTGTCTGCTTTTTCTGGATTTTGGGCCACTTCTTCCAGCATGTGGCGTTCAGCCGAAGTGTAGTTGGTGATGACTGTCACTTCGCGCAAGGTGGCAAAGTTGGTGAAAAGTCTCACTTTGAGCATGTAGGACATGCCGTCGGATGAATCGCCGAGGCGCACCACTTGTCCGATGGGAAGTCCTGCGGGGAAAACATCTGAATAGCCGTTGGTTTCTACAATTTCATTCACCTTGACGGGTGCATGGCGTGGAATGCTGGTGATGTAGGCGATGTTGGCATATCCGCGTTCCCAGATGAGGGAACCGAAATATTCGGAGTTGCGCAGTCGGCAACTCACCTTGCTGTTGGTGTTGAGCAAGGGGATGACGATGCTGTAGTGGCGGCTGGTCATATAGACAATGCCCACCACGCCTTGTGAGCAGACCACTCCCATTTCGGGACGGATGCCGTCGGCTTCTCCTTTGTTGATGGTAATGAGGTTGTTGGCTTTGTGCAGGGTCATGTTGACCACTTGTGCTGGCACCAACTCATACTTCAGGGGGAGTGCAGGCATGCGTTTCACGCTGTCTTGTGCCATTAGGCGCTGCATGTCGAGAAGTTTCTTCCGCAACTGCTCGTTCTTGGCCTCAAGTGCCTGATTTTCTTCCTTCAGATGGAGATATGACGTAATGCCACTAATGACGTTGTAGGTTGCGCCTACTACGTCATTAGCAGTTGTGAAATAGACACTCTTTTGGTATCCGTTGTGGCTGAAGAGAAAGACGAGGCTTATCACTTCCAGCAGGATGAACACAAACCAGTGTTTTTTCTGTATGATTAAGTCAATCAGCGCACGCATGGCATGCTTATCTCATCAGGAAGGGGTAATTGTTCACATTTTTCAAGGCGATGCCTGTACCCTTGGCCACAGAGTGCAGCGGGTCGTCATCTACATGGAACGGAATCTGAATCTTTTCGGAGAGTCGCTTGTCGAGACCTCGCAGGAGGGCACCGCCGCCTGTCAGCCAAATGCCGTTCTTCACGATGTCGGCATAGAGTTCTGGCGGAGTGACTTCGAGTGCCTGCAGCACAGCCGTTTCAATCTTGGCGATTGTCTTGTCGATGCAATGTGCAATTTCTTGATAGCAGACCGAGATTTCCAGCGGCAGAGCCGTGATGCGGTTGGGACCATGCACCACAAAGTCTTCGGGTGCCTCGTCGCCAAGGTCGGGCAGTGCCGAACCCACATTGATTTTGATGCGTTCAGCCATGCGCTCCGACACTTTCACGTTGTGCTGACGTGCCATGTAGTCCTGAATGTCGGCCGTGAGTTCGTCGCCTGCCACACGGATGGAGTTGTTGCTCACAATGCCGCCCAGCGAGATGACGGCGATTTCGGTAGAGCCGCCGCCTATATCGACAATCATCTGTCCTTCGGCTGCTTCCACGTCGATGCCACATCCGATGGCTGCTGCCATGGGTTCGAAAATGAGATAGACATCGCGACCTCCAGAGTGTTCGGCACTGTCGCGCACTGCACGGAGTTCCACTTCAGTAGAGCCGGAGGGAACGCCAATCACCATGCGGAGTGAAGGAGTGAAGAGGTGATGTCCCGTGTTGACCATCTTGATGAGTCCGCGCATCATCTGTTCGCAGGCATAGAAGTCGGCTATCACGCCGTCGCGCAGGGGGCGGCTGGTGCGGATGCCTTCATGCTCTTTGCCGAACATCATCTTGGCCTTGTTGCCCACCGCTATCATCTTGTTGGTCTTCTTGTCGAGGGCAACCACCGATGGCTCGTCCACCACAATCTTGCCGTTGCAGGTGATGATGGTATTAGCGGTGCCGAGGTCCATCGCTATATCTTGTGTCAAAGAGAAAAATCCCATAATTTACTTACAATTGGACAATTAACGAATTAAAATCCAGAAATCCCCACTTCTTTATTTTGCAAAATACTCGTGAATGGCTGTGTCGTAGTGGCTCGAAGTGGCGAAAGCACGTTCGGCAAACTGCTTGCGCTGTGCCTTGGTAGTTTCGGCACCCTGTGCCTTCACAATGTCGAGCAGAGGCTTGTACTCAGCCTTGCTGGGCACGATGACCACATCGTTGAAGTTCTTGGCTGCTGCACGGATGAGCGAGATGCCACCGATGTCAATCTTCTCGATGATGGTGGGCTCATCGTTTGTGCTGGCCACTGTTTCCTCGAAGGGATAGAGGTCAACGATGACGAGGTCGATTTCTGGAATCTCATATTTAGCCATTTCCTGCTGGTCGCTTTCCAGTTCGCGACGGCCCAGAATGCCACCGAACACTTTGGGGTGGAGCGTCTTCACGCGTCCGCCCAAGATGGATGGATATGTAGTCAGTTCTTCCACTTTTTGGCATGGATAACCGAGACTTTCGATGAATGCTTGTGTACCCCCCGTTGAAAGGAATTTTACCCCATTTTTGTTCAACTCTGCCAGTAATTCTTCCAGTCCGTCCTTGTGGAACACCGATACGAGAGCAGTCTTGATTTTCTTTGTGTCAGCCATTTTCTCCTGAATTTATTATGTTTGAATAACTTATTGATGAAAGTTTGCTGTGTACGCACACAACCGTGCGCCTAACATTCTTCATTTGAAATGCAAAGTTAGATATTTCTTGCGATACAAAAGGAAATTATTTCATTTTTTTCTATCTTTATGTGGAAAATTCTTGTGAGAGTGAAAACTTTGTGCTAATTTTGAACTCTGAAACGTCAAAAGTGAAATTTATGAGAAAACTTGCAATCTTGTTCTTCTGCCTCCTCTGCGTGTCGGCAAAAGCACAGTTCTTCTATGGCTTTCCTCCTGTGCAGCGGGTGGAGCAGAAGGAGGAAAAATACACGGCACCTGCCTACAAGAAGGGGGAGGCCGGCATTCGGGCATTCATACAGAAAAACTTCCAGCCGGGTGAAAACCGTGAGCGGGTGGATGGCAAAATCGTGGTGGCTGTCATTGTCGATGCCAAAGGAAAACCTGTTGAAACACATATCGTTCGTTCCTTGACAAAGGCACTGGACGAAGAGGCTGTGAGAGTGTGCCGAAAGATGCGTTTCAAGCCTGCCACCTTGGGGAAGAAGAAGGTGAAGGGACGCATTGACATCACCTTCCCCATCCAGCACGGCAGAATTTCTTATGTGGAACTCCCCACGATAGAGGTGTGACACAACACAAAAAGCGATGTCCCCGATGTCGGTCAACCGACATCGGGGACATCGCTTTACCGACATCGGGGACATCGGTTTACCGACATCGGGGACATCGCTTTACCGACATCGGGGACATCGCTTTACCGACATCGGGGACGTCGGTTTTAGGGTTCTTTCAGAGGGGAATCTGTTATCTTATTTCCACAAACAGCGTGTTGCTGGTGTTTTGTTTGCCGGCATAGAGAGTGTTGAGGCAAACACCTACCGACTGGCCGCGTTTGGCTCGGTCGCAAACCACACGTCCGGTGTAGCGGATTTTCTGGCCTGGACGCAGCGTGGTGGTGAGCGACGGGGAGAGTCTGAAGCGTTTCTCGTCATCGACTTTCAGGAAGATGACCACATCGTTCAGCACCGAGTTGGACGTGTTGGTGATGTAGCCTTCCACTTCGATGGTTTCTCCCTTCGAGATGGTGCCCGTCCCGTCCATGTCCATGAAGGTGAGTTCGGAAATGCTGATGACGGCACTCGATGTTCCCTGATAGGCACTCGACGTTCCCTCATAGGCACCACCGCCAATCTGATAGTCGCGGTTGCCTTCATAGCCGTCCGTCGTGCGTCTGTTTTCGCGGGTTTCATAGTCGCCATAACCGTCTTCGTAGCCTTCCTGTCGGCGGGCTTCGGCCTTTTCTTTCTTCTCAATCTGGCTGGCGATGCCCACACCGAGGGCGGCACCGATGCCCATGCCGATGAGGCTGCCCAAAGCGGCGTTGCCTCCGCGATAGTAGCGTCCGTGCCTATGACCGCCAGAGAGGTGACCTACGGCACTGCCTACATGACTGCCAATCATGGCGCCTGTCACACCACCGGCTGCTTGATATGAACTTTCGCAACTGCTGGCCAACAGAAGTGTGGCCAAGGCTAAACATGTGATTTTGGTCGCTTTCATTGTCTTTTTTCTTTTTTGTGATGGTTGAACCTGTTTTTTGTCATTCGGTCACTCTCTCTTCTATATAATTGTCAATCAATCTTCTGGCTATTGACATCTTGTCGGGGATTTGGGGGAGATTCTTGCGGTTGAACCATCCTGCCCTGCTCAGTTCTTCCTCTTGCAGATGCAGTTCTCCGGCCACATAGTCGGCGGTGAAACCAATCATGATGCCGCAAGGGTAGGGCCAAGGTTGGCTGCCAAAGTAACGTATGTTCTTGATTTCGAGTCCAACTTCTTCCATCACTTCACGCTTCACACATTGCTCCAGCGTTTCGCCCGTCTCCACAAAACCGGCCACCAAGCCGTACATCTCGCTCCGTCGGAAATTCTTGGCATGCACCAGCAGAATGTCGTCTCCGCGCCTGATTCTCACGATGATGGCAGGGCTGACCTGGGGCCACACCTCCTTGCCGCAATGGGTGCATTGCTTGCTGATGATGGTGGTGCGCTTCATCGGTGCGCCACACACACCGCAGTAGCGAGTGCAAGAGTCCCAGTAGAGCAGTTCGGAAGCCTTGCCTGCCACATTGTAGAATGTGTGCGGCAACACGTTCCACGATTCACGCAGCCCCATCGTCACATAGCCCTTCATGTCCTGCGGAGGTGTGTTGAGGCTATAGGCCACACATGGGACACCATCCAACGATGGCAGTTCCTGCCGTGGTGTCCATTCCTTCATGGGGAAGGGAGGCTCCACCGTGCAGGGTATATGGTAACCGCTTTCGTCGTGTTGCAGCAGCAGGGAGTTGCTGATAAAAACGAACCAATATGTAGAGGGCTTCTCCATGCGGAAGTTGTAATTTTTGTGTCAAAATTACGGATATTTTGCGATATGGTCGCTATTTTTAGTCTTTAATTTCCTTAAAAAAGTTAAGACTTGTCCAATAAGTTGTAAATTAGAATGAAAAAGTTTACTTTTGTACTCAAATTTGAAAAGAACTATATGAGAAGAAAGACTCGCGCGTACATATATTATATTATAGTGACCGCAATGGCCATGCTGTGTTTCACTCCTGCCCATGCGGAGAAACGTGACAAAAAAAAGAAAAAGCATCAGGAGGTGACGGTGGCGGATTTCCATCCAGACCCCGTGGCTCGGAAGTCGCGTCCTGACCGTCATCCGAAAACCCTCGAAAAACCCTTCCTGCTGGCCAGCAGTCGTTATCCCACTGGGCCGCTGTTGCATGGAATCGATGTGAGCCACTATCAGGGCCGCATCAACTGGGACGAGGTGGCGAGAGACTCGAAGATTACCTACGTTTATCTGAAGGCCACCGAAGGGACGGGCAACGTGGACGGCACCTATCGCTACAACTTCAGCGAGTGCAAGCGGGTTGGGCTGAAAGTGGGGGCATACCATTTCTTCCGTCCCCACCTGTCGGCCAAAGCACAGTTCGACAACTTCGTCTCGCAGGTCGATACGAAGAAGCAAGACCTCCTTCCTGTGGTCGATATAGAAACCATGAATGGCACGTCTGACGCTGTGATGCAGTCGCGTCTGCTCGAACTCTGCGAACTGCTCGAAAAGGAATATGGAAAAAAGCCCATCATCTACACGGGCAAAAACTTCTTCAACAAGCACATCTATGGCAACGCTCGGCTGCGTGGCTACAAATTCTTCATAGCGGCTTATTCCTTCATCGAGCCCGAACTCTACGGCAATTTCGACTACGTGATGTGGCAATACTCCGCCACAGGCTCCGTGCGAGGCATCAGGGGCAACGTCGATATGAGCCGCTTTGTGGGCAGGCACACCATTCGCGACATCGCCTATTGACGCCATTGTCCTGTCACCGCCCATAGGGCTAAACTCCTTCCCTCGAAAAAGAGCCCTCCTCGGAAAAAGAGAAACCCCTGAAAAAGAAAAACCCCCGAAAAAGAGAAACCGTCTATCTCATTCATCACGAATGGAATAGACGGCCCTTTTGTCTCTAACATTTTATGGTTTACGTAATTCTAATTTCCGATTTGTGCAGGTTTGCATGTTTTGTTAATCACAGACAAGTTACACATCATCGTTGGGAAGGGTGTCTCACGACACGCTATTTTTATTATTATGAGTAAAGATTTTTCTTCTCTCTTTGGATTGTCTCAATCTCTTCTGTTCCTCTTTTCTTTTCACGGTGCAAAGTTACGGACTTTTTCCTCTTCGGACAATACCTAAAAAGGGTGATTTTCCTTCGTTTTCATCACAGAAAAAGGGTATTCATTAACGAAAACCGTTAGTGAATACCCTTATCAATCAGCCATATACCCATAGGTTGGGAGTGGGCTGTTTATGTTGGAAACGCCTTTTCTTTAGAAGAACTTGTAGCGTTTGTCTTTCACGTTTGCTTTCAGATAGAGCGTGTTGATGATGGCGCTCGAAGCGTTGCGGAAGTTGGTCATGGCGAGTGAAGACTCCTCAGCCTTGGCATCGAACTTTTCCGATGTCTTGGTTTTGTTCAGCACTTGGAACATATAGACACCTTTGTTGCCCTTGATGGCGCCAGCGAATGCGCCCTTGGCGGTTTTGGCTGCCTTGGCACTAACGAGTGGCTCTGATGCACCCGTAGAAGAGATGAACGTAGGAGCACCGAAGGAAACGTGCTTGATGGTGTCAACCACAGCATTCTTGATGTTCTTTGCGTCAGCAATGCTCTTGGCATTCTTGGCCAATTCGTAAATCTTCTCAATCTTCTTGTCGTTCTTCACCTCTTCGGTCAGCACTTCCTTCATCTTGTCGAACGAGCGGTAACCCTCCTTGTTGATGCCAGTCAGCGTGAGAATCATCAAGTGGTCGTTGCTGCCGCACTCGTAGAGTTGGGAGATGTCGCCCACCTTGGCTTCGTCAAACACCCACTTCAGTGCTTCGCGAGTGGCACGGATGCCAGCAATGCCGTGAGTGCTGGTGCTCACGTCCTCCAATGGACGAACGGTGTAGCCGCTCTTGGCTGCGTTGGCCTCAATCTTGTCCCATGTGGTGTTTTCAGCAATGAAAGAAGAGAACTTGTTGTACTCCTTGTTGTAGGTCTCGTCAGAGAATTTCAGTTCCTTCACCACCGATGCCACATTGTATTTTGTGATAGGATTGGCGGTCTTCATCACCTGCAGGATGACCGTTGAGCCATTCTCCAGTTTCAGTTTCTTGTTCTCGCCGGCACTCATGCCGTAGAGTGTGTTGATGAAGAGGGTGTTGTCGGCATCGAGAGCGGCATTCTCAAACTGAGAAGTGGCAATCCATGCAGAGTCGCCCGTCTGGTTATACTTCTTGGCGATGTCCTTGAAAGCGGCTCCGCTGCTCAGTGCAGTCATGATGCTGTCGGCTTTCTTGGCAATGTCGGCCTCGTCTTTGCCAATCACGCCAATCTGGCGGAAGAGCACGGAGTCAACCACGGTAGCCTTACCCAGCACCTTGTAGGTGTAGTAGGTGTTGGTCATCGGGTCGAAAGCAGGAGCCTTCACCGCACCCACAGCAGTAGAGTCGAGCAGGTTTGAAATCATGCTGGGGAAAGCAGTCTTCGTCTTGTACACGTCTGAATAAGCCACCAGCGAAGCAGCCTGGCGAACCGCATTTCCTGCTTCCGTGTTGGTGGTGGCTGCGGCCAGTTTCTTAGCAGCCTCAGCCATATCCGTCTCGGCGGCCTTCTTGTCAGCCTCACTGGCGGTCACCTGCACGTCAATCAGTTTGATGTCGCGAGTCTCAATGAACTGCCGATACTTCTCCTTCTCCTCGTCATACTTAGCCTTCAGATCCTCGTCGCTCACCTTCACCTCGTCGTCCTTCACCGAAGAAGCGGGGATGGCAGCCAACAGCAGTTCGCTCTCCTCTGCACGGCTGTCGAAAGCCAACTTGGCCTCAACAGGGTTGGAGAGGAAACTCTGCGAAAGGAGCACCTGATATTTCTGAGTGAGCAACTGGTCGCGAATCTGGCGCTGGGCAAACAGATAATACTTGTAGATTTTCTCGTAAGTCTCAGGAATCTGCGAACCAGCATCCTTCAGTTTCTTATACTCCGTCAGGAACGTGTTCACCGTGGCGTAGTCATACTGTCCCGTCTGCTGGTTCATGAACACAGGCACCTGAAGCATCTGGCTGTAGCCACTCTTCACCACGTCTGCAATCTCGTCGTCTGTCACGCTGAGACCCAGTTCGTCGCACTGCTTCACGATGAGTTGCGACTGCACGTAAGTCTGCCAAGCCTCATCTTTGATGCGGTTCAGTTCGTCCTCGCTGAACGAACTCTTGTTCTGCACAATCTCGTAGTAAGTCTGGAGATCATCAATCATTTTCTGATACTCCTGAACAGAGACGGACTTGCCGTCAATCTCGCCCACCTGTTGGCTCGAGTTCTGGAAGAGGCTCTCAAGGCCCCTGAACAAGTCTCCTGCTACGAACAGGAAGAGCGCCAAGGCGATGATAGAAACAAGGAGAACTCCTTTGCTTCTGATTTTTTGTAATGCTGCCATTTTTTTATTGAGTTATTATTGATTATGTATTCTTTCTTTATTCAAGTCTCGCAACTGCTCAACTTGCTCGGTCATACCTTCGACCTAATCGCAAAAATCATGCAAAATTACAAAAAAAATCTCACCCACACATCCACTTGCACAAGATTTTTTCGTTTTCCACATCTTTTTCCCCTCTTTTTCATGTTCCACACCCCCTCCGACCGCTCTTCCACCACCACCCACCCCCCATCGTCGCTTCCGCAGTTACCTCAACGACACTACCGTAATTACGTCAACGGCACTACCGTAATTACCCCAACGACGTTCCTCCAAAGGACGAATAACGCTCATTTACCTCCCTTCCCTCCAAAAAAACTCCGAAAAGTTTGGCCGATAACGGAAAATGTGCTTAATTTGCAAATGAGTACTGGCAAATCGTCACAACGTGACGCCTGCATCAAGTAGGGTGGAGCCTCGGCGGAGGTGCTGGTACGGACATATTATTTTATAACAAGCGTTTGCTGTTATTCGGAATTGCTTCAAGAACCTGAGAAATTCAAAAAGCCCAACCCGAAAGAATAAGTCGCAAACGTCTGTGCGTTAAGCATAGGCGTGACTTATCTGGGTTGGCAGGCAATTCTCAGGGCCTTTGAAGCATAGATTGGAACATCGTCTATGCTTTTTTGTGTCCTGTTGTCTGCCTCCGAAGATAAGCATACGCATAATGCATAGCGTATGGCTAACAAAAATCTGAATGCTGCCAAAACAGCGAAAAAGGATGAGTTTTATACGCAGTTGACAGACATTGAACGGGAGTTGCAGCACTACTGGCCGCACTTTCGTGACAAGGTGGTGCTGTGCAACTGTGATGACCCTTACGAAAGTAATTTCTTCAAGTACTTCGCCTTGCGGTTCAATCAGTTAGGACTGAAGAAACTGATTTGTACGTGCTATGACGGCTCTCCCGTTGCTGGCACTCAACTGTCTTTGTTTTCACTCGATAAAGAGGGCCATGAGAAAAAGACGGCCTATAAGGTGGAGATAACTGAGGTGCCAGATGTGAATGGTGATGGAGCGATTGACCTGACAGACGTGGAACTCTTGATAAAAGACGACAAGAATGTGCTGTCATCGCTGCATGGCAATGGCGACTTCCGTAGCCAAGAGTGTATAGAACTTTTGAAAGAGGCTGACATTGTGGTGACCAATCCTCCGTTTTCTTTGTTTAGGGAGTATATTGGGCAGTTGATGGAGTATGGGAAAAAGTTTTTGATAATTGGAAATCAAAACAATGTGACCTATAAAGAGATATTTCCTCTTTTGATGGAAAACAAAGTTTGGTTGGGTTATAAATCTGGTGACATGGCTTTCAAAGTGCCAGACGATTATGAAGCAAGAGAAACTCGTTATTGGCAAGATGAAACAGGACAAAAATGGAGGAGTTTAGGAAATATTTGTTGGTTTACCAATCTTGATCATAACAAACGTCATGAAATGTTGGATTTGGTATGTCGTTATTCATCAGAAGAATATCCTGCTTATGACAATTACAATGCGATAAATGTAAACAAGGTCGATAATATCCCGTATGATTATGATGGTGCAATGGGAGTACCTATAACTTTTCTTGATAAATATTCACCTGACCAATTCGACATTCTAAATGCCAATGATTATCGAAAAAAAGATTCTATTCCCATCAAAACACATGGTCTTATCAAGGATAAAGAGGGGGCTGTAAATGGAAAACCTACTTATGTCCGAATCCTCATCCGTAACAAACATCTCAAAGCCTTATGATGACAATAAAGAAAACAGAAGTGACCGTGGGTGAAATCACCCGTGGCTACATCAACAACGACGAACAGGGCGTTCGTGGTTATGACGGACAACTCGACATCCGTCCACCTTATCAGCGTGAGTTCATCTACAACGAGAAAGAACAACAGGCGGTCATCAACACCGTGCTGCATGGCTATCCGCTCAATGTGATGTATTGGGTGAAACGGAGCGAGGATGCCGAATGTCCTTATGAGGTGATGGACGGACAGCAAAGGACACTCTCGCTGTGTGAGTATGTGGCAGGAAAGTTCAGTTTCGACTTCAAGAACTTCTTCAACCAGCCAGAGGACATCCAGAAGAAGATTCTCAACTATCCCCTGACCATCTATGTGTGTGAAGGTGAGCCTTCGGAGAAGTTGGAATGGTTCAAGACCATCAACATTGCTGGCAAACCGCTCAACGAACAGGAAATCAACAATGCCATCTTTGCAGGGCCTTTCGTGACCGATGCCAAACGCCACTTCTCCAAGTCGAACTGCGGAGCCTACCGATTGGGCAAGGACTTGGTGAACGGCACACCTATTCGTCAGGACTTCCTGAAGAAAGCCCTCGAATGGATGGCCGACCATGAGACGCGCAACGGCAAGCGGCAGTCGGTGGTTGGCTATATGTCGGAACATCAGCACGACCCCAACGCCAACAACTTGTGGACTTATTTCCAAAACGTGCTCAACTGGGCCATCACGAATTTCGACATGAAGAAGTTCAAACGCATCATGAAGGGATTGGATTGGGCGATGCTCTACGACGAGTATGGTTCTGAAACGCTCGACACCGCTGCTTTGGGCAAGCAAATTTCCACCCTGATGCGTGACAGCGAGATACAGAAGCAAGCGGGCATCATCCCCTATGTCTTGACTGGCAACGAACACTACCTCGACCTTCGTGCTTTCCCCGAAGACATTAAACTGGCCGTATGGGAACAGCAGCATCACATCTGCCCTCATTGTGGTAAGGAGTACGACTTCGAGTTTATGGAGGGCGACCACATCACCCCTTGGTGCGAAGGTGGCCGCACGGTGTTGGAGAATTGCCAGATGTTGTGCAGGGAGTGCAACAGGAGGAAGGGAGGCAAATAGAACATGACCCATTGGAATGTGGTCTCGAAAAACTAAAGAGTGGATGCAGGAATGGGTTGCTTACAGCGCAAACTTTCGGGGATAGCGGAAGAGGATGGCCAGTAGTAGGGCAAGGCCGATGAGGAGGGGATAGAAGAGGTAGGGAAGAATGGCGATGGGGTTGAGGCTGGACAGGCTGGCGGCGATGAGGACTTGGGCGCCGTAGGGAAGGAGGCCTTGGGTGAAGCAGGAGGCGGTGTCGAGGATGGAGGCGGAGCGGCGAGGGGCGATGTGGAATCGGCGGGCTATGTCTTTGGCTATGGGGCCGGTGGTGATGATGGCGACGGTGTTGTTGGCGGTGCAGATGTTGACGAGGCAGGTGAGGGCAGCGATGCAGAGTTCGCCTCCGCGTTTGCCGTGAATGTTACGGGTGAGTGCCTTGATGATGAGGTCGATGCCTCCGTTGTGGCGGATGATTTCGAGCATGCCGCCTGCCAGGATGGTCATGATGATGAGTTCGGCCATTCCCATCATGCCTTCGTTCATGGCAGAGAACCAACTGAAAAGGTCGTAGGCTCCGATGGCGATGCCGATGATGCCTGTGAGGATGATGCCGATGGTGAGGACCAAGAGCACGTTGACTCCGCAGATGGCGAGCATGACGACTGCCAGATAGGGTAGCACGAGCCAGAAGTTGACGGTGTCGATGTGGGCTGGTGTGTTGGTGTCTTTGCCCAGAAAGTAGTAAATGATGAGCATGAGTACAGCGACTGGGGCCACGATGCGGATGTTGACGTGGAACTTGTCTTTCATGCTGCATCCCTGTGTCTGGGTGGCCACGATGGTGGTGTCGCTGATGAAGGAGAGGTTGTCGCCAAAGTATGTGCCGCCGACGACGAGGCCCACCATGAGGGGGACGCTGATGCCCGACTGTGTGGCGATGCCGACAGCCAGCGGTGTGAGTGCGGCGATGGTGCCGCAACTGGTGCCGATGCTGAGGGAGATGAAGCAGGAGGCGAGGAAGATGCCTGGCAGGATGAACTGTTCGGGCAGATGTGTCAGCGCAAGGTTGACGGTGGCATCAACGGCTCCCATCGTTTTGGCCGATGCAGCGAATGCGCCGGCAAGGATGAAGATGGCCAGCATCAGCACCATTGTTGTGCTTCCGGCTCCTTGCGCAAAAATCTTGATGCGTTCGTTCATCGTGCCTTTTATGATCAGCAGGGCATAGATGGCACTGACCAAAAAGGCGACGGCGATGGGAACCTTGTAGAAGTCCTGGGCAATGATGCTGGTGGCAAGGTAGAGGATGAGAAAGAGAATGAGTGGACTTAATGCTTTCACTTTTTGTTTTTCACTTATAGTGTCACTCCTGTTTTGAAGATGGCTATCTCCTGATAGTTCTTCTTTTCGTTCCAAGTCGGTTCTCCGCTTGCTATCTGTATGACTTTCTGCATGAAACGCTTGAACACTTCTTCCATTGGTTCACCTTCCACGATGGTGCCAGCGTTGAAGTCAATCCAGGTGGGTTTGTTCTTGGCGAGGTTGCTGTTGGTGCTCACTTTCATGGTGGGGACGAAGGTGCCGAAGGGGGTGCCTCGGCCTGTGGTGAAGAGCACGATGTGGCAACCTGAAGAGGCTAAAGCGGTGGATGCCACGAGGTCGTTGCCCGGGGCAGAAAGGAGGTTGAGACCTTTCACCGAAAGACGTTCGCCATAGGGGAGCACACCTTTCACGGCACTCTTGCCACACTTCTGGGTACATCCGAGTGCCTTCTCCTCCAGCGTGGAGATGCCGCCTGCCTTGTTGCCCGGCGAGGGGTTCTCTCCCACAGGTTCGCCATGCGAGAGGAAGTATTGCTTGAAGTCGTTGACGAGGCTGACGGTTTGGCGGAAGAGTTCGGGTGTTTCGCAACGGTTCATCAGAATGGTTTCGGCACCAAACATTTCGGGCACTTCGGTCAGAACGGTGGTGCCGCCCTGGCTGACGATGAAGTCGCTGAAGACTCCAAGGAGTGGGTTGGCTGTGATGCCCGAGAAACCGTCGGAACCGCCACACTTCAGACCCACACGAAGTTCGGACAGAGGAATGGGGGTGCGCTTGTCTTTGGCGGCGATGGCATAGAGTTCGCGCAGAATCTTCATGCCTTCTTCCACTTCGTCGCCCTCCACTTTTTGGCTGACCATGAAGCGGATGCGCTCGTGGTCATAGTTGCCCAGCAGTTCCTCAAACTTGTCGGGCTGGTTGTTCTCGCATCCCAGGCCCACCACAAGCACGGCTCCGGCATTGGGATGGAGCACGAGGTCGCGCAACACCTTTCGGGTGTTCTCATGGTCGTCGGAGAGTTGTGAACAGCCGTAGTTGTGGGGATAGGCCACGACGCGGAGGGGTGTGGAGGGTTGAGAGTTGACTTCCTGCTTGAGTTTTTCTGCCAACTGATTGACGATGCCGTTCACACATCCCACTGTGGGCACAATCCACACTTCGTTGCGAATGCCCACTTCGCCATTCTTGCGTCTGTAGCCTTGGAAGGTGAGGGGTTCCTGGGGGAACCACTCTGCGTATGCTGGGTTGGTGAGTTCGTTGGGGCCGACGGGGTGGTACTCATAGTCGAGCAAGCCGGCAAGGTTGGTCTTGATATGGTCGTGGCAAACCCAGTCACCTTTCTTGTGGTTCTCTTTCAGGTGACCAATGGGGTAGCCGTATTTGATGACATTCTCTCCTTCGGCCAGGTCGGTGAGGAGAATCTTATGGCCGGCAGGCACATCGCTTGTGAGCGTGATGTTCTCTCCTTCCACCTCCACGGTCTCGCCTGCCCGGAGTGTTTCGATAGCAACTGCCACATTGTCGGCAGGATTGATTTTGATGGTTTTCATACGTATGATAAAATGTTAGAATGTTTTGTTCGGCAAAAGGTCATAACGCCTTGTATTCTTTAGGCGTATATCCAGTGTGCTGCTTGAAGTATTTGGCAAAGAAACTTTGGTTGGCAAAGTTGAGCCTGTTGCTCACGTCCTTGATGCTCACTCCCTCAGAACGGAGCAGCGTCTTGGCTTCAAGCACCACATATTGGTTAATCCATTCGGTGGCATATTTTCCGCTGACGGAGTGGACGACGCTGGACAGATACTTGGGCGAGACGCAGAGTTTGTCGGCATAGAAGGCGATGTTGCGGTTGCAGATATAGTGTTCTTTCACTACCTCCACAAACTGCATGAAGAGTGCCTCCTTGCGTCCCACGGGGTGGGTCTCCGCCTCTCGGCCCATTTCTTCTGTGAAACTCTGGAGGATGTTGCATTGCATGATGCGCAGATAGGCTTTTGCCACCTCTTCCTTGTAGTTGTATCCTTCTTGTTGCAGTTTCTTTTTCAGCGCCTTATAGAGGGAGATGCCTTCTTCCAGTTCCTGAGCGGGGGGACAGTGTACAGGATTCTTTTTCAGTTTACGGCCAAACTCGATGCCTGTCTTCACGGCACCTGCAAAACTGGCAAAGTCGGGCGAGATGGCGAAGAAGATGCACTTGCAGCCGGGTTCGATGTTCTTCAACTGAAAGAAACTGCCGGGCAGGATGAGTGCTGTGTGGCCATCGGTCAGCGTGTAGTCGTTCAGGTCTATTTTCAGTTCCATTTTTCCCGTGAGGCAGATGATGCTGATGCTCATTGTCACCTGTACAGGGAAGATGGGGTGTTGATGGCTTTCTTCCTCGCTCCAGTTTTCGTCTAAGTTATCGACCATCACCAATTTGCCTGGTATCTGGACAAAACGCTCATCGGTCGGGAAGTGCGAGAGATTTACTCTAATGATTTCGGGTACACTCATGGGCTCTTTGTTCTATTGGTTGGCAAATTTACACAAAAAGAATGAAAAAACGGGAGAATCTTGCGATTTTCTCCCGTTTTCGTGGTCATTTTTATATTTTTTCTGTTCTTTTTACTCATTTCAGGGCTGCTTTTGCCAATGTGGTGGCCTGGTCGTAGGCTTTCTCCCAATCGGTGTCGAGACAGAACGGAGTCATGGTCGTCTTGTCGTTCACATAGCAGTTCACCTTTTCCTTGTCAGGGTCTTTGAACATGGGGTTGTACTTGCTGGCATCGGTGTAAATCTTCAGAATCTCCGTGCGCTTGGCAGGCGAGATGTTGCGGCCCTTTTCCAGATTCACCTGAAAGTCGGTCACAAACGACGAAAGATTGACGGCTTGGCTGTCGAAGAAATAGGTGTCCTTCTTCAAGCCACGCTTCTGCACCATCATGGCCAGATAGTTGAGTGCGGTCACCTTGAACTGGTTGATTTGGACTTCTTCGTCAGATGCCTTGGGGTCGTTCACCACTTTTGTGGCGCTTTCATGCACAGTCTTGTAGAGGCTCTGAGCCTGGATGCTTGCCACTGATGCCATCAGCACAAACAAAGAGAGAATCATTTTTTTCATATACTCCTGATTTTTTTGCGTTTCAACTTTATCAATTAAGACGTTGCAAAGTTACTCTTTATCCGACGATTTATTAAAAGAATGGCCTCCAAATCTCTCTCGTCTTAATGATGTTTAACATTTATAGCCCTGCAAACTCGCTGATTTGATAATTATTGGCCACAGCAAGACGTGCGCAGTTCTGCAAAAGTCGGCGGTTGGAGTTGTTCACAGGCCCGGTGTCGCTACTTTTGCCATAGATGGTGATGTCATCCCTCAAGTTGCGCGACAGGCACGGCGCGATGATGCTCTCGAAGAAGGTGCAAGCCAGCAGATAGCGTCCCGAATAGAGATTGATGTGGAGACCGTCGCGAGTCAGTTCGTTATCGACATTGAGCGCAGTCACGCTTCGTGCATTCTGCACAGCCGTTCCGCAGGGAATGACCACATCAATGCCCGTGGTGGCCTTCATCTTCTTGACCGAGTTGCAGATGCTTTTCCACATGTTGGTTTGGGTCTTATACTTGGAGAGACTCTTGTAGTTGGAGGCGTAGGCCCATGTCTGGTTAAAGGCGAAAGTGGTCCGTGCCGCTATCTTCGTGATGTTGTATGCCTGAATCAGTTTGGCCAGATAAGGCTCATAGGTGTTGAAGTCGCCCGATTCGAGCGAATACTGCTGAAACACCACCACGTCGTAGGAATAGCGGCGCATCACATCGTTGATGCTGGTAGCCTTTTCCATCAGTTGGGTGCCCAGCATGTTGTAGCGGTGCAACTCATACACCTTCTCTCCGCTTTTGTAGTACTCATAGTGTTGCTTGATGGAGCATCCGCCTTTGTAGAGCACATACACGTTCACGTTGGCTATGCCCAGCGAGTTGAGAATCTCGGGCAGGGCAGCACTCGTGTCGATGGAGAAAGAGTTGCCGATGAAGAGGATGTCGAGTTTGGCAGGCAGATAGGGCAGGGGAGGATTGCAGAAATAGCCAGTGCCACCCGTCGCGCTCCCAGCCGATGTTGCAGGGGCGGCTTTTGTGGCAGCCGCCTTCGCTTTGTCTTGAGTCGTTTTGTTCGCCTGCGCCATTCCCTGCACACACACCATGGCCATCAGGCAAATCCATATCAATCTTTTCATATTGTGTTATATTATAATTACAATTATTCGACTTTCGCAAGTTCCAGTTTATGGAGTTCCTGCTTTTTTTTCGTATTGAATGACAGAACCGTTTCACGGCCAACATCCCCTTCTCCATCGAGACAAACGTCTCGCTTCATCATCAAATTGACTGCAAAGTTACAAAAAAAAATACGCCTATCAGCAATTATACCGCTAAAAAAATGATAGCATAGCCAATGATTGAAGTTGATGCTTTCGTTTCTCCTTCACCGCGTTCGTCGAACGCGACGCACCGCAGTCGTCGAACGCGGTGAATCGTGGTCGTCGAACGCGATTGCGAAGCACAGCAAGCACTTCATGTTCTCTATTCTTTTCTTATTTTTAACGTGAGTTCGATATAAGAATTACGCCTTTGCCAGAGTGTCAGCAAGGAGGTTTTCTCGACAAAATGTGCTGAAAAGGGAAGAATGAGCGAGGATGGTTTGGTGGTCTCATTTCTTTTTTGTACCTTTACCGCCCGGAAGGACTCGTCCGTTCCGTCAGTGAATGAAAAACATAAGTAGGTGAACAAAAATAGTTGATATCATGCGGCAAGCCGCATTGTTTTCTTGGACAATAATTTCCGATAATTCCCAATAATTGGTTCCGATAATAATTATCGGATAAAAATTATCGTTAATTATTGGGAATTATCGTCCAAGGAGAAACAAGCCGCTTGCGGCGAAAAGAAGAGACATCATTGTATAAGATTATTTTGTGTAGTTACTTAAAAACAAAAAAGTCATGGCAATACCTTATAGAAAAGTAAAAAGAAAGATTATCGGTGCCGACCGCAAGCAACATGAGGCATGGGTGCTGAAGCAGGTGGACTACCCACCCATCAAGTTTGAGGATTTCGTGAAAGAGTGTGTCATGTCGCAGCAAGTGTCGGAGTCGCAGATGAAAGGCATAGCCAGCGCGATGTCCAACCGCCTGCGTCACTACCTGGAGTTGGGCCACAGTGTGCAGATAGAAGGAGTCGGCACCTTGAAACCCGTGTTCAATGCCGAAAGTGCCGAGACCCCAGAGGAATTGGATGCACAGAACATCCGCATGGTGAAGGTGCGCTTCTTTCCCCACAAAGAGTTCCAAGACTCCCTGCGCAAGATGGAGTTTGTCGATTTGGACACCTTGGGCGAAACGGACGAGGGAAAAGGGGCAGAAACCGTATAACCGCATAACTCAAGTTTCGCAAGTTGCTCAACTTCGGAAGTTCTTTTTACCGCTTTGCGGGCTTTAGAAAAACAAGAAAAAGTAGGTGAACAAAAATAGTTTAT
>DGSP01000091.1 GCA_002393555.1 Prevotellaceae bacterium UBA4359 | reverse complement strand
CTGCGGGAATGCAGACAAGTCTGGAAAAGGAAAACATCGAGACGTTTGCCGACAGTGTAGCGGCGGTGATGCTTGCCTCGCTTCTTCATGACAACGGAATGACAATAGTAAGGAAAGGGCATGAACTGTATTCTGCCATCATATCCTATCCTATTATTGAAAAGGTTTTGTTGCAACTCCTTCCTGAAGACTGTGATATTCTAAGGCGGACTATCATCCGCTCCACCGCTATAGAAGGCATCGTCGGGCACATGGCTACACATCCCATCCATTCCGTTGAGGCTGGTATCATTCTTATTGCAGACGGTTGTGATATGACAAAAGGACGTGCCCGCATTCCTTTGGAAATACCGTCAAAACCGGCTGAAGGCGATATCCACAAGTATTCTGCAAACTCTATCGAAAAGGTTAAAATAGGACGAGGGAATGAGTGCCCCTTGAAAATTGAGATACACATGAGGACAGAGGTAGGCTTCTTCCAAGTCGAGGAAGTCCTGATTCCCAAGATTCAGTCGAGTCCTGCCAAGAGCATGTTAGAGTTGTATGCAGGAGTTGAGGGTGAAGAAATGAAACAATATATGTAATGTCAAGTTTAAATACTGATATGAGAATGAAATTTATCATGGCAGGACTCTTAGCCTGCATCGGTATCACTGCGCAAGCGCAGGATACCAAAACAAAGGAGCCGAAAGGCAAAGCGATTGTGCAAGTGTTTGGAAACTTCCACACAGGTTTTGGTGCCGAGAATGACAATCGGGGCTTTGAATTAGACAGAAGTTACTTGGGTTATGAATATAAACTCGGAAGCGGATTGTCTGTCAAAGGTGTATTGGACATCGGCAAGTCGTCGGATGTAAGCGATTACCAACGCATTGCTTATATTAAGCATGCAATGGTATCGTGGGAAACTGGTCGTCTTGTCTTGAACTGCGGACTTATTTCGACAACACAATTCAAGTTTCAAGAAAAGTTCTGGGGCTATCGCTACATCATGAAGTCTTTCCAAGACGAATACAGGTTTGGTAGCAGTGCCGATTTGGGTATCTCTGTAGCCTATAAGTTTGCTGACTGGTTTTCGGCTGATGCTATTGTCGTGAACGGCGAAGGTTATAGGAAAATTCAGATGGAAGATGGTCTGAACTATGGCATAGGTGTGACACTCACTCCAGTAAAGGGTTTCCAGATACGTCTGTATGGCGGTCTTAATGAAAGCGGCGAAAAGGGTAAGAATGCTATCACGAACATGACTGCATTTATGGGCTATAAGCATGAGAAGTTCACCATCGGAGCAGAGTACAACTACATGATGAACGCATCACATAAAGAAAATGCCGACCAAAACGGCTATTCAGTCTTTGCCTCTGTAAATCTTCCCAGAAATGTCTCGTTATATGCACGATTCGATGATTTGTACTCAAAGAATGATTGGAACATTGCAAAAGATGGATCTGCAGTAATACTTGGTGCACAGTTCAAACTCGGCAAATATATAAAGATTGCTCCTAATTTCAGGACGGCAATGCCTAAAGCCGATGGCGCAGAGAGCAAATACTCGGCATACGTAAATTGTTACTTTGGTATCTGACAAACATTTAAATAATTAGTATCATTATGAAAAAAATTTTTTCGTCAATTATGACATTGACAATTGCCATAACAATGGCATCGTGTGGCGGTAACGCCAAAAATGGTGTTCGTGAGGCTCAAGAACTTTCGGGAGCAGGTGCAACATTCCCTCTTCCTTTTTACAATGTGGTTTTTGAGAATTTTGCTCAGGTAAATGGTGATATCGTTGCGTACGGTGGTGTCGGCTCGGGCGGTGGCGTTCGCAACTTGCGCGACAAGGTCGTGGATTTTGCTGGCAGTGACGCTTTCCTCACCGATAAAGAGATGGCAGAAATGGCGCCTGTCGTTCACGTCCCAACTTGTATGGGTGCCGTTGTTATAGCCTATAATTTGGACGGCGTAAAGGAATTGAAACTTACAGGTGAGGTCGTTGCAGACATCTTCGCAGGCAAGATTAAGATGTGGAACGATGAGCGTCTGACCGCTCTTAATCCTGATGTGACGCTCCCAGCCGAGGCCATCATCCCCGTATTCCGTTCTGATGGCTCAGGTACGACATTCATCTTCACCGACTATCTTACAAAAGTCAGTCCTATGTGGAAAGAAAAGTTCGGTGCCGGCAAGTCGGTGAACTTTCCTTCGGGACAGGCCGCTAAGGGTAATCCCGGTGTTGCAGGCGTCATCTCACAAACCAAAAACTCTATCGGTTATGTAGGTTCGGAGTACGCATTTGCACAGAAGATTCCCTATGCCATCATTCAGAACGCGAGAGGTGAATTTGTGTTGCCGACGGCTGAATCTATTTCAGCAGCCGCAGCGGGCACAATTCCTGCCGACACCCGTACGTCAATCACCAATGCAGATGTTGCCGGTGCTTATCCTATCTCAACATTCACTTGGATGATTATATACAAGGAGCAGAACTACTCTGGCCGTAGTAAGGAGCAGGCTGAGGCTACACTCGATTTGTTGCAGTATGTTCTCTCTGATGAGGTACAGGACATCACCACGGAAGTTCACTACGCCCCGCTTCCAGCGAAGGCAAAAGAATTAAGTATGAAAAACTTGAAGACCGTAACATACAACGGAGTTGCGATACTACAGTAAAAAGGGGTTAGGTCTTAGATTATTAGTCTATGAATGATAAACTTTACAGAATAATATTGTTTGTAGCAGCATTGATGATGCCGATAGTGTGCGGGGGCGTTGTTTACGCCCTCGTCACTGACGCATACGATGCTTTTGAACATTTCGGATTTCTGAACTTCCTTACCTCTTCGGAATGGAGTTACACCGCAGGTAATGAACAATACGGAGCGTTGCCATTCATTACAGGCACACTGATGACAGCCTTGCTGGCTCTTGTCTTTTGCATTCCCTTTTCACTGCCCGTTGCACTTTTCGTGGGCGAGTATTTCAAGGGGACAAAGGTTGCATCGGTGCTGAGTACCGTAACCGACTTGTTGGCGGGTATTCCGTCAATTATATATGGCCTGTGGGGCTTCTACACTTTACGGCCAATCCTTATGGCACTTAATATCTCGCCACAAGGTTCAGGCATACTGACCGCATCTCTTGTTTTGGCGATAATGATTATTCCTTACGTGGCGTCGCTTAGTGCCGAATTTATCAAGATGGTGCCAAACGACTTAAAAGAAGGAGCATATAGCCTGGGAGCGACCCGAGCCGAGGTGATAAGAAAAATCATTTTCCCTGTAGCCGGTTCTGGCATGTTCTCTTCGTATGTATTGGCTATAGGCCGAGCGTTAGGTGAAACAATGACCGTTACAATGCTTATCGGAAATACCAATAATATTCCCAATTCCATACAATCTACGGGAAATTCCATGGCTTCAATCATTGCCAATCAGTTTGGTGAGGCAGACGATTTGCGCCTGTCATCTTTGATTGCCATAGGATTGGTATTGTTTCTAATTACCGCTCTTATCAATATAATAGGTAAAATTATGATTAAACGCGCAAGAATAGTCTGATTATGAATAGATTGAAAATAAAACATCGTTTGGCAAAAGACAAGTTGATGCTTTGGGGCATTTGCCTGTTGGCAGCACTTACTGCCGTTCCGTTGCTTGCCATTTTGGGAGAAGTATTGTTGCGTGGCTACCATCAACTCTCTTGGGCGTTCTTTACAGAGCCGACACCAACAGCGTACAAGGCAATGAAGGCTATCGAAGCGGGCGAACCCATACCCGGAGGCATAGCAAATGGTATAGTCGGAACAATGATTATGCTTGGCATGGCTGTAATTGTTGCCGTTCCGTTGGGCATTCTTTGTGGAGCATTTTTGGCAGAGAATAGTAAGAACCGATTTGCTCAATTTGTCAGTTATCTGACAGACCTTCTGCAAGGTACACCATCAGTAATCATCGGTATCATCACCTATATATGGGTGGTTGTTCCGATGAAAGGCTATTCGGCAATCGCAGGCAGCGTGGCACTCTGCATCATGATGGTTCCGCTTACCGTTCGTTCAACAGAAGAGACCCTGAAGATTCTTCCAGCATCACTCAAGGAGGCGGGATTGGCTCTCGGAGGCAACAAGGCACGAGTGATGATGAGAGTGCAGTTACCTGCTGCGTTCGGTGGTATCTTCACAGGCATACTACTTGCTGTTTCGCGAGTAATTGGAGAGACTGCACCGCTAATGTTCACAGCACTTGGTTGTTCGCTTATCCGCTTCTCTGTTGATAAGCCCATCTCGGCAGTACCTCTGCTTATTTGGGAATTTTTCAACGACCCTAACTTGCAAGAGTTGATTTGGGGTGCATCGCTCTTCCTCTTGCTATTTGTACTTACATTAAATCTTACCGCTAAATATCTTGCAAAGAAATGGAATCAGTAACACCCATACTTGAATTTAAGAAGACTTGCGTATCATATACCAAGCAAACAATGGCTGTGAAGTATGTATCGGCAGCCATCGAACGAAATACCATCACTGCTATTATGGGACCTTCCGGCTGTGGAAAGTCCACCCTCCTACGCGCTGTGAACCTTATGCACAATCTCTATCAGAACATCCGTGTTGACGGCGAGATTTTGCTCAATGGCGAAAATATCCTTTTAATGGAACCAATCGAGGTGCGCCGTCGTGTGGGTATGGTCTTTCAGCGTCCTGCACCGTTCCCCACAATGAGTATCTACGATAATGTCTTGTCGGGATTTTCCTTGAACGGCATTAAACTTTCAAAGGCAGAAAAAGATACAACAGTTGAACGCTGTTTAAAAAGCGTAGCCCTCTGGGATGAAGTGAAGGACGTACTGAACAAGAAGGGTACATTCCTCTCTGGCGGTCAGCAGCAACGCTTATGCATTGCCCGTGCTTTGGCAATGAAGCCCGATGTGCTATTGATGGACGAACCCACGTCGGCTCTTGACCCTATCGCAACGAAACATATCGAGGAACTTTTGCTCGATCTTCAAAAGGAGGTTACCATCTTGATAGTAACCCACAATATGGGGCAGGCAAAGCGCATATCGTCAAAATCGATGTTTATGTATTTGGGGGAACTTGTTGAGTACGGAGATACTGAAACAATGTTTACAAACCCTATTGACGAACGAACAAAGGCTTATCTGACGGGAAAGATGGGATAATCAAATAATTGGAAAGATGGATACATTATTTCTCTGAAGAGTTCAGAAACGTTGTTTGCCATTATGGGATGCAAAACTTCCTTTCTGCAACAGGTGAAAATATGATTATTATCAGAACCAATCTTACCATATATTTGTGGAGAAAAGTGTGGGGAAGGGTGTTGAGGTCGTGTGGGTGTGTGGCACTACGTGAAACGCCGTTGCATATTCAATTTGTACGGCATTCAATTTGTAATTGGTGTGGCGTACCATTTGAATATGCAACGGCGTTGTCTTGATGAGGGCAGGCCCGTAAGGCTCGCGAGGGTGGTGGAGAAAGGCTCGTGGGCCTTGCGGGCTTGCAAGGGAAAGGGGGCTTGGGATGGAGGGGAATACAGAGGGAGGCTTGTGAAAGAGGAGGTTATTCCATTCCTAAGGTCATGGCGAAGATGAGGACACCGATGTAGTTGAAGAAAACGATGGTCATGAATGTGTCCATATCACTCTTGAGGTAGCCGGTGGGTGTGAATTGTTCGGAAACATAACGCTTGAGGCCAATGCGGGGGTGGACATAGTGTTCCATCAGCCAATAGAACAGGAAACCAAGAATGGCTCCCACGATGAAGCCGACGGTGACGTCGCCCAGATAGTGCACTCCCAGGTATAGCCGGGTGAAAGTGGTGCTGAGCGACCAGAAAAAGAGTGTGGCGGTGACTTTGCCGCTGCGGAAGAGGCAAGAGAGAAACATGGCCATGCACATGGTGTTGCAGGCATGGCCTGAGAAGAAGCCGAACCGACCACCGCGATAGTTGCGCACGACATCGACAAAATACATGAGTTGAGGGTCTTGGGTCGGACGCCACCGCTCCACCATCGGCTTGACAAGACCTGAGCAGATTCGGTCTGCCACAAAGATGAGGAGGGCAATGGTGACATATACCATCACGGTCTCTTTCCAGTTGTTGTTCTTGAAGATGATGATGAGCAATGTGATGATGACCAATGACCATGAGAAGGTATCGGTCACGGTGTACATCACGTTGTCCCAGAAGAGGCTGTCACTGCCATTGATGGCAAGCGTGAGTTTGTGGTCAAGTTCGTTGATTTCGTGCATGAAATTTAAGTGAAAAGTGAAAAATTTAAGTTACCTGCCATGCGGCAAGTTTATTTCCCATTTTCAAGAGTAACTTTTACTTTTAGTTTTTAATTTTTAACTTTTAACTTTAGATGATTTCGAGGGCCTTGACTGGCACCCATCCTTGTTTGCCTTCCTCAAACTTCACTTCCATCCATTCTTTCATCGAGCCATCCAGTATTTCCACTTTTGAGCCTTCGTGGATGAGGAAGAGGTCTGTGCTTTTTTCGCTCGGCGAACTCTTGACGGTCACGGCTGGCGAAAGGATGATGGCTGTGTCGCGATGAGTCTGACTGTAATGTTGCGACACGGCGGCGAGATTGGCGATGAGAGTCACAACCAGCAGGGCCATGGCGCCATAGACTCCTGCTTTGCGAACTTCCAGCCGAGGAACGAACATGTAGGCCAATATGCCCAGAAGCATCAGGACAAAGGATACGATGCCGAGAAGTGCCCATTCGTTCATGCTCATGCAATTGGTCAGGTCGCGCCACCATGTGACAAAGAACATTTCGGAGGGAGGGACCACTTTGTCTATGGTCTTGCCTCGAGCCAAAGCCAAATTGGCGCGTATGTCGCCGTCGCCGGGGTCGAGCAGGAAGGCACGTTCGTAGTTAAGTACGGCTAAGGGTATTTCGTCCAGTTTGTAGTAGCAGTTGCCAAGGTTGTAATAGACTTCTGGTGCTACCCCCTGGGTCTTCAGCACACTCTCATAGGCTGTGGCTGCTTCTGCATATTTCTCTTTCTCGTAGAGTGCATCGGCTTCGGCCTTAGTGGCCGCAAAGGATGCCAGAAAAGAGAAACTAAAAACTAAAAGCATGAATATCTTTGGGGCTGTCCGCATGGCAAGCGGTAAGTTGTCAGTTGTCAAATGGTTAATCATCATAGGTTGTCCTCCATTTTTGTGATGGCACTAATGGCACTGTTATAGACATTCTCCATATTCTCATTCACGTCGCCAGGTGCATAACGTGCAAACTCGCAGTCGTTCAGCACTTTCATGAACTGTCCAATCTGTTCGGCGGGCACATTGCGCGAGGTGAGCGACTGCTCGATGTTTTCCTTGTTCAGAGATTCTTGCGACATGTTGAACTTGTCGCCCACATAGCCCCAGAGGGCACGGAGCACTTCGTCGTAGAACTTGCTGGCATCGTGGCTGTCGAGCAGTGTCTTGGCGGTCTTCATCCTCCGCAGAGCCACCTTGTTGGCTTTCTTTCCACGAGTCAAGGCCACGTTTGCATTGGTCTTCATTCGCTTACGCCCCATCACAATGAACAGCACGAACAGGAGGAACGGCAAGAGATAGGCTGCCCAATACTTCCATGTGCCAAAGAAGGTGTCGCCCTGCTGATGCAAAGCCACATCACCTGTCTTGATGAAACGGATGTCTTGATTCAACTGCTGGACATCCTGCTGCTGGCCGCTGTAGTTGGACACACTCTGCCCTGCCCCACCCTTGCCTTTGTTCACTTTGATGGTGTAGGGTTCTGTCGTAAGAGTCTTGTATGTACGCGCCTCGGTGTCGAAGTAGGTGAACTTGACCGCCGGAATGTCGTATGTACCAGCATGCCTTGGCACAAAGAGGTATTCAAAGTCCTTGTTGCCGGCCAGACCTGTACGGGTAAGTTGGAAATTGTCATTCACCTTGGCATCGTAAGTGTCAAAATCCTTGGGGAAATTCACCTCGGGAGTGGCTATCAATTTCATGTTACCACTACCCTTCACACTGATTTTCAAGGTGACAGCCTCGTTAGCATCCACTTCTTGCGTACTGATGCTGGAGGCAAGTGTGAACTTTCCCACTGCCCCAGAGAAGTCGGCTGGCTTGTTGGGGAGAGGAGACACATTGATGGTGAGCGCAGGGGTGGTGATTTTCTTTTTCAATTCAAGCAAACCACTTTGCCCATTGAAGAAGGCTTCAATCGGGTCGATGTTCTGATTGCGCGTCACAACCACACCTTCGTAGGTGATGGAGGGAATGGTCAGTTTTCCCGCTTTCTGGGGGAAAAGCAGATACTGACTCCACACCACCGTGCGGTAGTTCCGACCGTTATAATGCTCTAACGAGAACTCCTTCGTCCGAGGAAGAGGTATCTCCTGAATCTGGAAACCGTCGAGTGTGGGCAGTTTACCGTCCAATTGCCGAAGATCGACCAGAGTATAGATTTTGTAGGTGAGAAGAATGGCCTCCTGCTCATGCACCGAAGTGCGTGATGCGGTTGCCGTCATGAAGAGTTCTTTGGAAGTGATGCCCTGCCCTGTGGTGACTGGCACGTTGGATTGGCGGCCACTGGCTGAGCCGTTGCTGCTGGAACCTCCTCCACCATAAGCGGAACCTCCTGCACCAGCAGGAAGCACACGCACCTGAACTGGTTTCGACCGCACGGTCTTACCTTCCACTTGCACCGATGCACTGCCGATGGTGTAAGTGCCTTGCACATCGCTCAACAACACATAAGTGTAGATGATGCTGCTGCTCTGCGATGTACGCCCATTGATCATCTGGAAACTGCTTTGCGATGAAGTGGCCGGACCGTAAATCACCTCAAACCCCTTGAAGTCAGGAGCAATAAAGTTGGAAACATTCTGCGTGTTGACCGTGAACTGCACCCTGAATTTGCCGCCAGCCTCAACTGTGGAAGGAGCCGAAACACGGAACGTCACACCTCCGTCGGCAAACACACTGACGGAGAACGCCACTAATATAAATATGTGTAGTAATCGTTTCATCTTTACCAGTCTTTCTCTAAACTACGACGTCTATTATTCTGATTCTTATTGACTTTTCGCTGCACACCTTTCTCATCCTGCTGAGCAGAATTGAGCAGTTGCTCTGCGGCCTGATCACTCATCTCATCTTTCTTCTGCTCAGGTTGTGGCTGCGGCTGTTGTTGCTGTTGCTCTTCCTTTTTCTGTTCATCTTTCTTTTGCTGGTCTTGCTGCTGCTTTTTGTCTTGCTCCTGCTTGTCCTGATTCTCATTGTTGCCACCGCCATTGTTCTGCTGGTCCTGATTTTTCTTCAGTTGATGCTGAGCCATTGCCAGATTGTAGCGTGTCTCATTGTCCTCAGGATTGCACCGCAGGGAACTCTTGTAAAAATTGACCGCATTTTGGAAAGCCGCCACCGCATTGCCACCCTGCTGATGCTGTGCGGCCATGCCCTGGGCATACCAGATGTTGCCCATGTTGTGAAAGTTACGCGCCTTGCGCATGGGGTCAGTCGTGCCGATTGAGTCGGCCTTCTTATAATTCTCAAATGCTGTCGAATCTTTCATCTGCATCACATACGCATTGCCCAAATTGTAGTATGCCTCAAAAGAAGGATTCTTCGCTATCGACTTCAAATAGAGCGTTTCAGCCTTATCGTACTGCTTCTCGCGATAAGCCTTATTGCCCATACGGATAAAGTCACGGGCACTCTGAGCCATCACAGGAAGGACAACCATCAACAACAATATGCTAAAGAAATATCTTCTCATCGAATTAAAAGGTTTGAAATTTCTGCTATCTTGATTCTACATTAAGTGAATAGTTTGAACCTTCCGAGCCAGTGGTTCTTTCGTTCCATCATGCACAACTCGACCACCAGCACGATGAACAGCAACAAGGCTACCGCCACGAACTGTTCGTCATACTCTGAATACATCGACTGCGAAATGTCCTCTTTCTGCATCTTCTCAATCTCTTTTTCCAAAAGAGACTGCGCCAGATTGGTCTGATCGACATGTACATACAGACCTCCGCCAGCCTGCGCTATACTCTTTCCTATCTGTTCGTTCAGTTTGGTCGTCACCACATTGCCCGAAAGGTCTTTCTTGAAAGAGCCGTCCCCCATCGGGATGGGGCCTCCCTCTTCTGTTCCGACAGAAAGAACAAATATTTGAACACCCTCCTTTCGGGCCTGCTTAGCGGCTTCGATAGCCCCCGGCTCATTATCCTCAGCATCGGTGATGAGAATGAGGGCACGTCCCACATTGGTTTTCTTCGTGAATCCGGCTGTGGCACGAGTGATGGCCTCTGCCACATTGGTTCCCTGAACGGATATCGTGGCAGGATTCAGTTGGTCAAGAAACATCTTGGCCGAAACGTAGTCGCTGGTCATTGGCAGAAGCGTGATGGCACTACCGGCAAAGGCCACCAGCCCAACCTTGTCTTCGTCGAACTGCTCAACCAACTTGCTGACAATCATCTTTGATTTATCCAGACGACTCGGACTCACATCTTTGCACAGCATCGAGTTGGACACATCGACAGCAATGGCCACCTCAATGCCTGAACGTTTCACTTCTTCATTTCTTGTGCCATATTGAGGACGTGCCAACAAGACAACCAACAATCCCAACGCCAACATCATGAGAGAGAACTTGACATGGCGGCGCAAGGGCGACACATCTGGCATCAAGTCACGCATCAGTTCAATATCGCCAAACTTCTTCAATTGCTTCTTCATCCTATACTGCACCAGCACATACACCGCTGTCAGTATTGGAATGAGAATCAACAAGTAAAAATATATGGGGCTTGCAAATCTAAACACCTTCTTGTTTCCTTTTTATCTTTTACATTATTATATATCAGGGCAAACGCTTCAACACGACCGTCCTCAACAGTATCTCAAGCAACAGCACCACCAGAGCCGCAATCGCAAAAGGTTGATACAACTCGCCACGACGGCTGAACTGCTTCACGTTGAACTTCGTGCGTTCCATCTTGTCAATGTCTTGATAGACAGCGTCCAGTTCATCGTTTTTCTGTGCACGGAAATACTGTCCGCCCGTCTCTGTCGAGATTTTAGTCATGGTCTGTTCGTCTATCTCCACTGGCAACATGGCGGTTCCTCCCGTCGGCAGCGGATAAGGAGCCATGCCATTGCGCCCAATACCTATCGTATAGATGCGGATGCCATATTTCTTGGCAATCTCTGCTGCTGTCTGCGGAGAAATGTTGCCAGAGTTGTTCACGCCATCGGTCAGAAGGATTATCACCTTCGATTTGGCTTGGCTTTCTTTCAGACGGAGAATGGCATTCATGATGCCATCGCCAATCGCCGTTCCATCGTCGATGATGCCACGAGCCGCCATGTTGCAATCCACACTATTGTAGAGATTCATCAGCACGGCGTGGTCGGTGGTGAGCGGACACTGTGTGTAGGCTTCACCCGCAAACATGGTCAAGCCGATATTGTCATTGGGACGCTTCTCGACAAATCGCTGAGCAATCTCCTTCAGTGCCTCCACACGGTTGGGTTCAAAGTCCTGAGCCAGCATCGAAGTAGAGACATCGACCGACAGCATGATGTCAATGCCTTCCACATCCGTATCACTCCACGAGTGCTTGCTCTGCGGACGCGCCATGATGCACACCACCAACACCATCAGCACTATACGCAACAGAAATGGCACATGCATCAGATAGAGGCGGAACGTCTTTGGCACCTTCACATACTTAGTAGTGTCGGGCACCTTGAGCGATGGCAGACTCTGCCTGAACCGCATCACATACCACACGATGTATGGTATCAGCACCAGCAACAGCAGGAAAAATAAAGGATTCTTAAATTCCATCTTACAACGTCAACATGTATATTCTATAACCTATAAATATCAGCACACCCAGCAGCACGAGACTGGCCACAATGATGCTTCCGATGAGGGTCCACTTGGCAATCTTGGAGCGTTTTTCCTCCACCACAATCACCTCTGGCTGTGGCTTCTGTTCCGGCTCTTCCTGTTTCGTCTGGTTGATGTACTCAATGGCATTCACCAAATTGCGGTCATTTTCGTTGATGAGGGTGCTGTATTTGGCGAATTTCACCAAGTCTGCCGTCTGGAAGAGTTCACGCAGTTCGTTGATGGCCTCCTCGTCATTCACTTCCTGCAGCCTCTGGATTATCTCGTAAGAGGTCATTTCCATCGCATTGAAGCCATAACGCTCCTTGATATAGTTTCGCAGAGTGTCTGTCAACTGCGTATAATACTCCTTCGAGTCCTCACTCTGCCAAATCTTCTCCTCCTTAATTTGCTCAATCTTCTGCATGGCCACCTTGTGAGGAGGTTGGCGCTTTTTGTTGCGGATGCGCCGGATGATTGGCTTGTTAGTTTTCAGGCGATAAATCACATAGCCCAACAGCCCTCCTATCAGCAGAGCCAAGAGAAAAAACCAGAGGACCTGCCGCCATTCGGCCCATTCGAAGGGAGGCGCAAGTTCTTCCTTGATGCCAAAAATGCTGTCTGCATGAAGCGTATCGACATCCAAAGTCAACACTTTCAGTGCCAGCCTTTTCGACGAGTAGTCTTTGCCAGCCACCTTCACCTTCATCTCTGGAATCAGATAGAGTGCCGAGTCGAAAGAGGTGAAGTAGTATCGACGAGACAACATCATCCGCTTGCCATCGTTCAGAAGGTTTGTGTCCGCTTTCTCCGCACACACGAACTCCAACCCCGGCACCACCTGTTGCAAGGAATCCCATTCCGGCAGTTCAACCTCCTTGTCCGCATCGGCACTCACCTCCAGCGTCAGCCCTATCCGCTGCCCAATGAAGATACCGGCCGAGTCTAATTTAGCATCAACCGTCACTTGAGCATTTGCTTTTACAAAACACATCAAGCAACAGATTGTCAGTATAATATATCTTCTCAAAAGAATCATATTCATGTTTCGTTACCGTTCTTTTACGTCACATCAGCAGACGGGTCAACTCCTTCGCCTGAACAGATTGATAAGCGACCGCACATAGTCCTCATCGGTGCGCACAGAGATGTTGTCGATGTTCGACCTCGTGAAAGCATTCTTCAGCCACGACTGATGCCCCACCCACCATTCGTGGTGGGCACGACGGACTGCACTCGACGATGTATCGACAAACGCCTCCTGCCCCGTCTCAGCATCCAGCATCTTCACTATGCCCACATCGGGCAGTTCCACCATGCGGCGGTCGTAAATCTGCACAGCCACCACATCGTGGCGACTGTTGGCAATCGTGAGTTGGTTGGAGTAGTCTTTCGGGTCGAAGAAGTCGCTCAGCAGGAAGACCGTGCTACGCTTCTTGATGGCATTGGTCATGAACTCTACGGCCTGCCCCACATCGGTCTTCTGACTTTCGGGCTGAAAGGTCAACAGTTCCCTGATGATGAAAAGGATGTGCTTTCTGCCCTTCTTGGGAGGAATGAATTTCTCCACCTTGTCAGAGAAGAAAATCACCCCTATCTTATCATTGTTCAGAATGGCAGAAAAGGCCAGTGTGGCCGCAATCTCGGTGAGCAACTGACGCTTCGACTGCACTTGGGTGCCAAAGTCGAGCGACCCCGACACATCGACCAGCAGCATCACGGTCAACTCGCGCTCCTCCTCGAAGACCTTCACAAAAGGCTTGCCGAAACGAGCCGTCACATTCCAGTCGATGTCGCGCACATCATCGCCATATTGATATTCGCGCACCTCGCTGAATGCCATGCCCCTACCCTTGAAGGCACTGTGGTATTCGCCTGCAAAGATATTGTTCGAGAGGCCCTTGGCCTTGATTTCTATCTTCCTGACTTTCTGTAAGAGTTCTTCCGTTTCCATTATGGAACTTCCACTTTATTCAGAATCTTGCTAATGATTTCCTCGCTGGTCACATTGCTGGCCTCGGCCTCGTAGGTGAGTCCGATGCGATGACGCAGCACATCCTGAGCCACAGCACGCACATCCTCGGGAATGACATAGCCACGATGCTTGATGAAGGCGTAACTGCGGGCGGCCAAAGCCAGATTGATGGAAGCACGTGGCGAACCGCCAAAGCCAATCAAGCCTTTCAAGTCCTTCAAGTTGTACTTCTCTGGATAGCGTGTAGCAAACACAATATCAGTAATATACTGTTCTATCTTTTCGTCCAGATAAACCTCACGAACCACCTTGCGAGCATCCTCTATCTCTTTTGTGCCCATGATGGGACGAATCTGCTGCTGCTCACCGCCAATGTTCAGCCGGATGATTTTCTTCTCCTCCTCCAGTTTGGGGTAGTCGATGACCACCTTCAGCATGAAACGATCGACCTGAGCCTCGGGCAACGGATAAGTGCCCTCTTGCTCTATGGGATTCTGAGTGGCCAGCACAAGGAACGGCTTGGGCAACTCGTAGGTGTTGGTGGAGATGGTGACCTGACGCTCCTGCATGGCTTCGAGCAATGCACTCTGCACCTTGGCCGGAGCACGGTTAATCTCATCGGCCAACACGAAGTTGGCAAACACAGGGCCCTTCTTGGCCTTAAACTCACCATCCTTCTGCGAATAAATCATCGTACCGATTACGTCGGCAGGAAGAAGGTCGGGGGTGAACTGAATGCGGCTGAACTGTGCATCAATCAGCGATGCCAAAGTCTTAATCGCCTTTGTTTTTGCCAAACCCGGCACACCTTCGAGCAACACGTGCCCATCAGAAAGAAGTCCCAGCAAGAGGGACTCCACCAAATGTTTCTGGCCGATGATGGCCTGATCCATGCCAGTCATCAGATTTGTCACGAACGCACTGTGGCGCTCTATCTTCTCGTTCAATTCACGAATGTCAATAGATTCTGCCATATTTTTCTTTTTTAATTGCTTATCTTATGCAAAGATACACCTTTCTCTCCACTTCTTCCCCCTCCCAAATGTGAAAAAACCTTGTATCATCGTGTTTTTAAGAATAGTTAAAAGTTCGGGCGCGCGAAAAGCAGGATAACGGCATCAAAAAAAACCGTACCCCTCGGCTACACTTGAGCGTACCCCTCGACTACGGTCGGTCGTAGTCGAGGGGTACGGTGATAAAAACGCCATTGGACACCAAGGCAAAAAGCACCCAAAGGCATCTTGTGCCGAAAAGCACTCTTATGGAAGTTTAATCACATAACCCAGAGGCACGTTGTTGGGGTCTTTCAGTTTGTTCTTCCGTATGATTGCCTGAACGGAATCTTTAGTCCCATAATATTTTTGGGAGACACGAGTGAGAGACTCGCCCCGTTGCATCACATGAGAGGTCGGACGTGTCGGCTTCTGCTCTGGCTTTTTGTCTTTTGCCACAGCCTTTTCCTGCTTTTTGTCTTTTGTCACAGTCTTTTCCTGCTTCTTGTCATTTGCCACGCCTTTGGCTGCAGCAGGCTTCTGTTCTGTTTTCTGTGCGGCAGCAGGCTTAGTTGGCGACACGGGTTGGACCGATTGGGCCGATTGGGCTGGCTGTGCAGGTGGAGTCGAAGGAGTCGATATTCTCGAAGTTTCCGACTTCGTTGCCTGAGCAGCAGAATCTTTCTTATGCGCCGAGGAACTTGCTACAGGAACTGTCGGCTGAGTTATCGTCGGCTTACCCTTCTTGGCAGGATATTTTGTGGGCTTAGCAGGCATTTCGGCCATTTGCACTTTCTCCACGGCTTCTATATTTCGGAAGGTCTGATACAGCAGAAAGCCGATGACTATCAAGAAAACAACGACTGCGGCTGTCCAAAATTGCCAGCCCCATTTTCGTGTCTCTTGCGGTTCTTCCTTTCGGGACGACTCGTTCATCAAACGGTCAAATGCCCTTTGCCGTCTTTCTCCCTCTGTCGCCTCCTCTGCAGATGTCTTGTCCTGCACCTCTCCACTCGGCTGATTCTCTATTTTTTCCGCTGCTTCCGCCTCTCCCTCCTTTGTCTCGCCACCCTGCAACTCCACCACACTTTCTGGCACAGCATTGGCCTCCAGTCGTTCAAGCAGTTTTTCCAGGCGCACCTTCTCTGCGTTGGCCTTACGAGCCTCTTCCACAGCCACTTCCATTCTCGCTTTCGCCTCTTCATATTGTTGACGAACTTCCTCCACACTTTCGGGCGTGGAAATAAGCATATCTATTCCAGCGAACGCATCTTGCGGCTCTTCAACATGTGTCGGTTCGGCCACTTGAATCAGTTCTTCCACCGTCTTTTCCGTCTCCACGGGCGAGGCATCTTCAGCCTTATCTTCAACCTTATCTTCTTCAACAACAGCAGGAATCTCTTGCACTTCCGGCGCATCAGCAACGGCAGAAACAGCCGAGACAGATGCAGCCTCATCCTCCACCGCCTTCCTGTTCAAGAACTCCACCACTCCATCCTCAGGAGTGAAAGCCACCTTTTTATATCCAGGAATGACGATTCTCTCCCCATTCGACACGTTCACACTCTCGCGACTTCCCATCGACACCAACTTAAAGACACCGAGGCCTTTCACCTTGACCGTTTCCTCTCCAGCAACCAACGTGTCGGTAATTGTGTCGAAAAAAGCCTTGGCAAAAGTGTCCGCCGTTTTCTTCGGCACATCGGCTTTCTGAACAATCAAATCAGCGATATTTTGGAATGACAGTTTCTCGTTCATAGTGTTACTTTGCATTTAGTCTATCCTTCAGGGCTGCACTCATCTTATAGCCGACAGTTTTCTTCGGAGGCACAACCAGATAGGTCTTTGTTGTGGGGTTGTAAATCTTTCGACTCGCCTTCTCACGAGGCTCAAGCGAACCAAAACCTTGAATTGTCACGCTGTTGCCATCAGACAGACTTTCCAACACCGACTCAATCAGCGAAGAAGAAAGTTTCTTCACTTCATCCATCTCGAAGTTTGTCTTCTGTGACAACTTCTCTAATAATTCCTTGTTCGTCATCTATTTGAGTTACAATTTGATGGTTACGATTGCTATTTAGTGAACTCCAGCCGCATCAAACAGAAGGGCATCTCTTTCCGTATAAATCAAAGTCGTCTGAATCAACGATTTGCACTTTATAGAAACAGCCTCTTCTCAATGCGCCGTCAGCCACAGGAATGAGCACTTCGGGATCAACTTCTGGCGAGTCAAACTCAGTCCTGCCCACATAAAACTCCCCTTCCTTCCTGTCAATGACGACTTTCAGAGTTTGCCCTACTTTCGCGGCCTGCACTTCTGCCGAAATGCCCTGCTGCAAGTCCATCAACTCGCTCAAACGCCGTTGCTTCACCTCCTCAGGCACCTCATCCACAAAGTTCTTCTGGGCAGGCGTTCCTTCCTCCTCCGAATAGGCAAAAGCCCCCATCCTGTCGAATCGAGCCCAACGCACAAACTCTTTCAGTTCCTCAAACTCCGCCTCTCCTTCACCAGGGAAACCGACCATTAGCGTGGTGCGGAGCGCAATGCCTGGCACTTCCTTCCTGATGCGCTCAATCAACCGATAGGTCTCTTCCTTGTCCACATGGCGCTGCATGTTGGCAAGCACCTTCGTGCTGATGTGCTGCAAGGCGATGTCGAGATACTTGCACACGTTCTTCCGCTCCCGAATCACACGCAGAAGTTCCCAAGGGAAATTCATCGGATAAGCATAGTGCAGACGAATCCACTTCACACCCTTCACGTCACTAATCCGCTCCACCAACTCGGCTATCTTTTGTTCACCATAAAGGTCTAATCCATAGTAAGTAAGTTCCTGTGCAATCAACTGGAACTCCTTCACTCCTTCACCCACCAGATGCTCCACTTCTGCCACGATGTCCTCCATCCGCCGGCTCTGATGACGACCCGTGATGATGGGGATGGCACAATAGGCGCAATGGCGGTCGCACCCCTCCGAAATCTTCAGGTAAGCATAGTGTTTCGGAGTGGTCAGACGACGCTCATACTGACGTTCCTGCTGATACGTCTTGCCCAAGTCGCTGAGCAGTTCCGTCCAGTTGAACTTGCCATAGAACTTGTCCACCTGCGGAATCTCATGGCCCAGTTCCTTCATGAAGCGCTGCGACAGACAGCCCATCACATACACCCGCTTCACACGCCCTTCCTCCTTCGCCTGACAGAGCGACAGAATCATGTTCACGCTTTCTTCCTGTGCATCAGCAATGAAGCCACACGTGTTCACCACCACAATCTCCCCCTGCGGATGGTCACTATCGTGCGTCACACGGTAGCCGTTCAACTCCAACTGCCGAATCAGCCGCTCCGAATCCACCAGATTCTTCGAGCATCCCAACGTGATAATATCTATCGTGTTCTTTCTCAATTTCTCACCCTCATTATCAATTATCAACTCTTAACTTTTAATTCTCTCCAAACAGACTATCCACAAACTCCTTTCGGTTGAACGCCTGAAGGTCCTCCATTCCCTCGCCCAGCCCGATGTAGCGCACTGGAATCTTGAACTGGTCACTGATGCCAATCACCACTCCTCCTTTCGCCGTTCCGTCCAACTTCGTGATGGCCATCGAAGTGACCTCCGTCGCCTTCGTGAACTGCTTAGCCTGCTCAAAGGCATTCTGTCCTGTCGAGCCGTCCAGCACAAGCATCACATCATCAGCCTCATATCCAGCGGCTTTCTTCACCGCATTCTTTATCTTCGTCAACTCATTCATCAGCCCCACCTTGTTGTGCAGACGGCCTGCCGTGTCGATAATCACCACATCAGCCCCGTTCGCCTTGGCCGAACTCACGGCATCGAAAGCCACAGCGGCAGGGTCGCTGCCCATCTGCTGCTTCACCACCGGCACCCCCACTCTCTCGCCCCAGATGCAAATCTGCTCCACCGCAGCGGCACGGAACGTGTCGGCAGCACCGAGATAGACCTTCAATCCTGCCTGTTTGAACTGATAGGCCAACTTCCCTATCGTCGTGGTCTTCCCCACTCCGTTCACGCCCACCACCAAGATGACGTATGGCTTATGAGCATTGGCCGGAATCTGGAAACCCTCCGTGTCATCCGTATTGTTCTCGGTCAGCAACCCAGCAATCTCCTCGCGCAGAATCCTGTTCAGTTCATCCGTGCCCACATACTTGTCGCGAGCCACACGCTCCTCTATCCTGCGGATGATTTCCAATGTCGTATCGACACCCACATCGCTCGTAATCAGCACCTCCTCCAGATTGTCCAGCACATCATCATCCACTTTCGATTTTCCGGCCACAGCACGAGCAATCTTGCCAAACACGCTCTCCTTCGTTTTGGCCAACCCATTGTCCAGTGTCTCCTTCTTTTTCTTGGAGAACAAATCAAAAAATCCCATATCTTTTTCCTTTTTTTCTTAACTACTTATGATTCTATCTGTCAGCATGAAAGCAGATGGCAAAGAAACAACCTCACGCTTTAGAACGACAAAGTTACTGCCTTTCAGCGAGAAAAACAAAAAAACCTCCCCGAAAAATGGAGAGGTTTTACATTTTTATGATACAGAAGAGCCAAAACCGACCTTCTGCTCTATGATTAGTGCTTCAGATATTCCTTCACAGACTCTGCTGGAATCATTTTCTCATCAAATGCGTATGCACCCGTCTTGGGAGACTTGAACATCTTGATGACCTTCGTGTAAGAACGACCATCCTTATTCTGGAGGGTTGCGACGGTTTTTTTTGCCATAGTTGTCTAATTATTTAATCTCCTTATGAATTGTCATTCGCTTCAGGATTGGGTTATACTTCTTCAACTCCAAACGGTCTGGAGTGTTCTTGCGGTTCTTTGTGGTGATGTATCTCGATGTTCCTGGAAGACCGCTATCCTTCATTTCCGTGCACTCAAGGATGACCTGTACACGATTGCCTTTCGCTTTCTTTGCCATAGTTCTGTTCTCCTTACTTTAATGTGATTAGCCAATAACCTGGATGTCCTTCCACTCGCAGTGACCCTTAGCGACAGCCTGCTTCAGAGCAGCGTCGAGACCAATGCGGTTGATGATACGCAAACCTGCTGCACTCACCTTGAGTACAATCCAGCAATCTTCCTCTACATAGTAGAATTTCTTGGTGAACAAGTTGACATCGAAACGTCTTTTTGTTCTGCGAAGCGAGTGAGACACGTTGTTACCCACCACTGACTTCTTACCTGTAATCTGACAAATTTTTGACATTTTTTGTTATCGTTTTTGTAATTTTCAAATCTTTTTTACTTTGGAGAAGTACAGGTCTTTGCGCATCCTGCGAGCCCGCAATGCTCGCCTTGCGAAATTTGGAACGCTCAACCCTTTTGTTTTTGAAAATTAGGGGTGTTTCTTCGTGATCCGGTTGGGATTCGAACCCAAGACCCACAGCTTAGAAGGCTGTTGCTCTATCCAGCTGAGCTACCGGACCATCCTTTTCATGGACTCCAGTCCTTTAGTGCAGGATTCATCCACTCGGAATTTCTACGCATGGCTCAGCCACACAAGACATCATGCACGGACACGCGCCCACGCATTTTGCGGGTGCAAAGGTAGTGCTTTTTCACGACCCGACCAAACAAATTTCCAATTATTTTCCTCGGCAAGACGATTTTCGCGAAAAATATCCAAGTTATCAGCCATGCTGCTCGTTTCTCGTCAGCAAAAGTAACTTAGATTTCTCACTCTTCACACTCCGCTCTTCACTACTTTATAATGAGTTTGTCGCTTCCCGCAGCCTTGAAACTCATGTCGAGACCCTTCACACTGTGAGTCAAGGCACCGAAGGAGATGAAGTCAACACCCGCCTTGGCGTATGGAATCATCGTGTCGAAGGTAATGCCGCCAGAGGATTCCGTCTCAGCACGGCCGGCCACCAGTTTGACCGCCTTCGCCGTGTCTTCGGGCGTGAAGTTGTCGAACATGATGCGGTCACAACCTTCGGCAAGAGCCTCATCGAGTTCCTTGAAGTTGCGCACCTCACACTCTATCTTGAGGTCTTTCCCGTGGTCCTTGCAGTATTGCTTGGCACGAGAGATGGCATTATGCACCCCACCACAGAAGTCGATGTGGTTATCCTTGAGCAGAATCATGTCGAAAAGTCCGATGCGGTGGTTCATGCCGCCACCAATCTTGACGGCCTCTTTCTCCAGCATGCGCATACCGGGCGTGGTCTTTCGGGTGTCGAGCACACGGGTCTTGGTGCCTGCATCGATGAGTGCCTGCTGATACTTGTGGGTCATGGTGGCAATGCCGCTCATGCGCTGGAGGATGTTGAGCATCAGCCGCTCGGTCTGAAGGAGGCTCTGCTCCTTACCCTTCACCGACATGACGATGTCGCCGGGCTTCACATGGGCACCATCCTGAATATACACCTCCACCTCCATCGTGGGGTCGAAGCGGCGGAACACCTCTTTGGCTATCTCCACACCAGCAAAGATGCCCTCTTCCTTGATGAGGAGTTTGCTTTCGCCATAGGCATCGGCAGGGATGCAGCAGAGTGTGGTGTGGTCGCCGTCGCCGATGTCTTCGGCAAAGGCAAGGTCGATGAGTTTATCGTTGAGTTCTTCTACACTTAACATAGTGAATCCTTTTATATACCTTATTTATATATATAGTCTCTATCCATTGAATGTCGCAGCAAAGGGACGGTGGCCCGATGTCGAAATCGCGATTGGGCAAACAGCAATCCGAATCATAAAGACAATGCAAAGATAGGGATAATTAGGGAAGACGGAGAGAGAGGAATAATTAAAAAAGGTTAAAGCATAGGATTTTCCAATCGGAGACTCTCACTATAAACCCGAGGATGCTTTTTTCAACAACGAATATTTCGAA
>DGSP01000015.1:5098-7924 GCA_002393555.1 Prevotellaceae bacterium UBA4359 | reverse complement strand
GCCGCTTGCGGCGAAAAGAAGAGACATCATTGTATAAGATAATTTTGTGTGGTTACTTAAATGGGCAAAAATAAGTCCTTTTGGTTACTACCGTAGGGGTCAGAAAGTCAGAAAGTCATTTTGTCATTTTTCATGTTGCGTTGGGGGGTAATCAATAGGGGGTAGTAAGTAAAAATATATATATTATATATTATTTTATTATATATATATTATATATTATATACGCGCACGGCACAAAATCTGACCTTCTGACAATCTGACTTTCTGACTTTCTGACCTCTTTCGTGGTGTCTGAAAAATGAGCGTCGCACTGATTGACGGATGACTTCCGCACTGATTGACAAATGACTTCCGCACAGACAAACAAATGAGGCTCGCACAGACACGCGTGTGTGCGGAACTCATTTGTGTGTCTGTACGAGGGTCATTCATCGAAGAGTGCGGAAGTGAAAAAAAATTGCTCACGGAGCAAAAAAAAATCGCACTTCTATTGACAGCCGCATCCCTACGGTAGTAACTTTGCATCGTTTTTCATTGTTTAACCCTCTAAAACCTACTTCATCATGCCAATCTTAGTACGAAAAGCGAAAATGCGCCTCACCTTTCGGGAGGAAAAGCCAGAAGTGCATGTAGTGCGTCGTCTGACCTATCCCAAGGTGACAGGCAAGCAGTTGGTGCAGTATGCGGCCAATGTGGCAAGCGTTTCTTGGGACCTGATATGGAATATGCAGCCACGGTGTTTACGGCGCCTTGCAAATGCCCTCGATGTGGGAGCATCCGCACAAGGCCATCACGACTCGTCAGTCTTGTAGCCTATGACTTCATGTATCGAAAGATATGGGAAAGTATGGAGAAAGACATAAAGGAATCTCGTTTTGAAGCAAAATAAACCGAAAAACAAAACTTTTTCAATAAATTCTTGCGAAATCCAAAATTACACTGTATATTTGCAGACGAAATGAGAATCGTGTCACATAGAAAACTGGTGGAGTTTTACAATTCCGAAGGACACGGGGATGCTCAAACAGCACTGGAACGCTGGTATGACATCGCTGAACAAGCGGAGTGGCATAGTTTGTCAGACATCAAAGTGGATTTTCCGGCCACGGATTATGTCGGGAATCAACACTATGTATTCAACATCAGAGGAAACAAATACCGTTTGATTGTGGTGGTGAAGTTTACTATTGGGCACATTTTCATCCGATTTGTAGGCACGCATGCCGAGTATGATAAAATTGACGCATCAACCATATAGGGAGGACTGATTATGAACACAACGACCCAAGAGCAATATGAGTTCGCGCTTCAGAGAATCGAGGAACTCTTGCCATTGGTGGATGACAACACACCTGCGAACGAACGTAACGCTGTGGAGTTGACACTGATGTCTGACATTGTGATTGCGTATGAAAAGGAGCATTTCCCCATCAACAAGCCTACTGTGGCGCAGTTAATCTCTCTTGCGCTTGAGGAAAAGAAGATGACACAGAAGCAGTTGGCAGAGGAAGTGGGTGTCAGTCCTTCACGTATCAGCGATTATGTATCTGGACGTACCGAGCCGACCTTGAAGATTGCCCGTCGGCTTTGCCACACTTTACACCTCACTCCAGCCTCCATGATGGGTTGGTAATCCCGATAGGATGGCAACATCCGCAAGATAGACTGGCTTGGCGGTGTTTGTTCTTCAGAACTCTATCACTTCACCGTCGTAGGCAAGATGGGGTGAGACAAGGTGCGCATAACAAAAAAAGTCACCTCGCACGGGGTGACTCTTCGGGAAAAAATGGTGGTTCGTTATTGTTGCTTTGCCTTGTTGACAAACTCGGCTGGTGTCATGACCAAAATATCGTAGTCTTTGAATCCTCGCTTGTCGCGGGTGATTATCACGTCGGGGCGATAGGGCATTGCCGACAGATACTGCACAGCATCTTCGTAGTCGCATGGCTTGAGTTGCACAGCATTCATCAGATGGTTTCGGTCTATCGGCGTAACATTGAGCATTTGGCACAAAGCCTCGACTTTTTCAAGCATGATGTCCGAACTGAAGACCTTCTTCAGGATGTAAGCACAGTTGATTATAGTCAGTGCCGAGGTTGAGGCTGTGATTATCTTGTCTTCTATCATGGCGAAGATGGCGGCGGCATCGTCAAAGAAACCTTCACGCTCGCCCATGAAGTCGATAACTACATTGGTATCGAGAAAAACGTTCATCGTGCCCTCTCCTCCCACATCTCGTCAAGTTCCTTGTCCAAATCGAAGTCTTTTGGCAGCGGGCCGCATGTCATGGCCATCACCTTTGCCGATGGCTTATAGTCCTTTGGAATCTTCGGGAACACGAGTTCTGTCTTACGCTGCTTCTTTTCCACGCTCTTCGCAGCCTCCATCAAGTGGCTGGCCAGCCATCGTTGATTGCTCGCCGTGAGTGAAAGCCCCTGTAGGTAACTCCACAGATGGTTGAGTGAAATTGCATTCATGTTCTTTTCTTTTTGCTTGTCTATGCTTGCAAAAGTAGTCAAAAATTTCCGCATTGCCACCACTTTCCATAAAAAAAGTGCTAAACATGATGTCTTTTTTAGCCCAAATGGGTCATTAAGAAACAAATTACCATAATTAAAATAATTTTATCCACAAATTATCATAATTATAACGTGAATTCGGCGAAAACTACAAATAATTAAATTCATGAAAAATTCGTGGTTAATTCATGGTAATTCGTGTTTATTTGGGACATAAATTCTCATGAATTAGCCACGAATTTCTCATAAATTATTTTTGTTGGAATTCATCGAACTGACGTTAATTATAGAAATTAGTGGGTGAAAT
>DGSP01000015.1:1806-5030 GCA_002393555.1 Prevotellaceae bacterium UBA4359 | reverse complement strand
TAATTATTCAAATTTGTTTTACGACAGAGCCACGAAGTGCCTAATGACCGATTCGGGTTTAGCAGGAAACGGGGGGTATAGATAAGCGATTTTCACGAAAATCGCGCCTTGTCTCATGAATGAGCGGAAGGCTTGGCGGTGTTTGTTCTTCAGAACTCTATCACTTCGCCGTCGTAGGCAAGATGGATGCCTGCGGGCAGGGTCTTCTCCTCGATGGCATGGGGACGGATGTGGTGGCTCATGTGGACAAGCCACGCCTCTTTCACGCCTAACTTCTGTGCAAAGGCAATGGCCTCTTCAATGGTCTGATGGCTGGGATGCTCCTTATGGCGCAGGCCGTTCACAATCATGTATTCCACCCCTTGCAAGTAGGGCAGTTCGGTGTCGGGGATGGTCTTCATGTCGGTGATGTAGGCAAAGTTCTCGATGCGGAACCCGACGATGGGCAACTTTCCGTGCATCACACGGATGGGCATGACGACCACATCGCGGCGTGCCTTACTGCTCCCCTGCTCCTTCAGCCGATGCAGTTCGTCCCACACCTGCTGACGCTTCATCTTCACAGCGTCCTCCAGATACTCCGATGCCATCGGTTCTTTTTCCACATCTTTAATAATGACAGGCACGTGCGGTTCAATCTCTATCAGATTGATGGCTGGCACCCCCGGATAGCGCCGCTCCTTGGGAGTGAAACAATAGGGGATGCGTTCGATGAGGTGGTCGCCGCAGAACTTTTCGGCATAGACATCCACATCGCCAAAAATGCTATAGGGGCGCAAGTCGTCCAGTCCGCCCACATGGTCGTAGTGCTCGTGGGTGATGAACACGGCATCGAGCGGCTTGAAGTCGATGCGCAGCATCTGCTCGCGGAAGTCGGGGCCGCAATCCATCAGAATGTGCTTGCCGCCCACTTCGACCAGAGCCGATGTGCGCAGCCGTTTGTCCTTGGGGTCTGCGGAGGTACACACCTCGCAGGGACACCCTATCTGAGGCACTCCACACGATGTGCCAGAACCAAGAATGGTGATTTTCATACGTGTCATATCAGGTTTACTTCGGGGTGAATGTCGATGCCGAACTTCTGCTTCACATCCTGGCAGATGGTCTGGCACAGACGCACGATTTCGTCGCTGGTGGCACCGCCCAGATTGACCAGCACCAGAGCCTGCTTGCTGTGCACTCCTGCCCGGCCGAGCGACCTGCCTTTCCAGCCACACTGCTCTATCATCCATCCGGCCGGAATCTTCACGCCACCCTCCACTTCGTAGTGGGGCATCTGCGGATATTCTTTCTGCAGGGCAAGGAACTTCTCGCGGCTCACCACAGGGTTCATGAAGAAACTCCCCGCATTGCCCTGCACCTTCGGGTCGGGCAGTTTGGCATTGCGGATGTCGATGATGGCCTGCCGCACCTGTCCAAGCACTGGGCGATTCTCTCCATTCGGCAAGTTTTGTTCCAAGACGGCACGGAGGTTGCCATACTCCAACTTCAGCACGGGGGTCTTCTGCAAGCGATAGGTCACATAGGTGATGGCATAGCGTCCCTTCAACTCCTGCTTGAAGATGCTCTGCCGATAGGCATAGCGGCACTCCGAATTGGCAAAGATGCGCTTCTCGCCGCTCTTCAAATCCACAGCCTCAACCATCACAATCACGTCTTTTGCCTCCACACCGTAGGCACCGATGTTCTGCACCGCACTCGCACCCACCTCGCCCGGAATGAGCGACAGATTTTCCACGCCACCCAGACCTCGCTCTACCGTCCATGCCACAAAATCGTCCCACACCACTCCGGCACCCACTCGCACCAGCACCGCCCCCTTTTCCGTTTCCCCTACAGAGGAAAGGCTGTCACCTCGCTCGTTGGTTAGGATTCCGTTCTCTCCCTGCAGGGAGGGTGAGGAGAGGGTCTGTTCCTCAATGCCACCAATGGCACTGTGCAGCACCGTCCCCTCAAAGTCGCCCTTGAAGAGAAGATTGCTGCCGCCACCGATGTGAAGCACCTCGCCGCTGAGTGTGGGAATCAAGGTCTTGAGTTCTTCCTCGCTGTCATATTCCACATAACGCTTGGCTTTTACATTCATGCCAAACGTGTTGTGGTTCAGCAAACTATAATCTGAAAAATCTCTCATTCTCTAAGCCCTATACTCTTAACACTATACTCTTAACACTATACTCTTAACACTATACTCTTAACTCTATACTCTTAACTCTAAACTAATATTCTATCTCATGCAGAAACCAGTTGTCGCCTTCCTTGTTAAACTTAAACTTCATCTGCATGCCATTGCTCAACCCCTGCAGCAGGAGTATCTTCTTATTCTGACTGATGCTGGCCTGCCCATAGTTCACGTTCACAAGCACATCAGAAGGCAGGGGCAGGCTCTCACGCATCTCAAACCACTCGTCGGCATTCACCTGTTCCACTTCGGGTTCCTCCTCGCCATCTTCCGAAGTGAGAATCACCTTCACAGGCTCAGACAGCGACTCGCGCTGAAACGTGCTGTCGGCCACGAAACGCGCATAGAAATCGAGAAAATCGCCATTCGGCATATCGTCCCTTTGGCTTTTCACAATGTCGGTCAACTTCCATTGCCCGTTCACCCGATTGAAATGGAAATTCTCCACATCCTGACGGGTCAGCGGAATCCACTCCACACCCACATGCTGCATCGAGGTGTCCTTGGCCAACTCGTAGTCCTGCTCACGCTCATAAATCACAGCCAGCACCTCCTGATTTTCAAAGTGGTCATACCGCTGCCAGTCCTCCTTCGTCAGTTTCTCCTCGCTCCCGTCCGCACCCACGGTCTTGCAAGGCAAAGGATAGACGATGCGCTGACTCTGAAAACGAGCGTCATCAATAAAGTTATAAAGGAAATCGTCGAAGAGTTCATCCACAGCCGCAGGCGGCTCCACCTCCTCAAACAGATGGAGCGTATCTCCCACAAAAGCCTCGATGGAATCCTCTTCCACCTCGTTCTCTTCATCGAAAACATTGATCATCTTTTTGTCCTTACACGACACAAGCAGACAACCCAGCACGAATGCTATAACTAAACCTTTTTTCATCTTTTTCTGAAAAAACGACGCAAAGGTAGTAAAGAATTAGGAATTAGGAATGAGGAATGAGGAATTATTTGTTTTACAATGTGTTTTTTTGCCGAAAAAGCAACAATTCCTCATTCCTAATTCCTAATTCCTAATTCAAGTTTCGGATGTTCCGAT
>DGSP01000015.1:1469-1775 GCA_002393555.1 Prevotellaceae bacterium UBA4359 | reverse complement strand
ATGTTTTTTATCTAAACACGAATTTCACGAATGAATACGAACCATGCGGATAGTATTCCTATCACTCGAAGCCGTGGACGGCGACGAATTTCACGAACCATCCGGATGGTTTTCGTGTTCTTCGTCGCACAGAAGGTGCTTTGTGTGATAGTTTCTTGTGCTGCATAGTTTTGTGTATATTCGCGTAATTCGTGTTAAGTAGGTGAACAAAAATAGTTTATATGATGCGGCAAGCCGCATTTTTCTCGGACAATAATTTCCAATAATTGCCAAAAATTGGTTCCAATAATAATTATTGGATAAAAT
>DGSP01000015.1:0-1366 GCA_002393555.1 Prevotellaceae bacterium UBA4359 | reverse complement strand
AAAAGAAGAGACATCATTGTATAAGAGAATTTTGTGTGGCTACTTAAAATGAACAAGTTGTGTACTTCCGAAACTTGAGTTCCTAATTATTTTCATCTGTTTTTTGCCGAAAAAGTAACAATTCCTCATTCCTAATTCCTAATTCCTAATTATTTTCACTACCTTTGCACAAATTTTTCCATAATAGTCAATAAAACAATGTTAGAAAAGATTCAAAGTTTGCTCCAAGAGGTTGACGGGCTCAAGGCACAGTCAGCCGAAGAGATTGAACAACTACGCATCAAATATCTGAGCAAGAAAGGCGAAATCACCGCCCTCATGAACGACTTCCGCAACGTGCCGGCTGAGCAGAAGAAGGAAATCGGCATCAAAATCAACGAACTGAAGAATAAGGCACTGGAGAAAATCAACGCACTGCGCGACTCCTTTGCCGTGCAGGAAACCGAGGCCAACCACCTCGACATCACCCGCACACCCTACCCCATTCCGCTCGGCACCCGCCATCCGCTCACCCTCGTGAAGAACGAAATTATCGACATCTTCTCGCGTCTGGGCTTCTCGCTGGCCGAAGGCCCCGAGGTGGAAGACGACTGGCACGTGTTCTCGTCCATGAACTTTGCCGAAGACCACCCCGCCCGCGACATGCAGGACACCTTCTTCGTCGAGGCACACCCCGATATCATCCTGCGCACCCACACCAGTTCGGTGCAGGCCCGTGTGATGGAGAAGCAACAGCCACCCATCCGTGTGCTCTGCCCTGGACGTGTCTATCGCAACGAGGCCATCTCTGCCCGCGCCCACTGCTTCTTCCATCAGGTGGAAGGACTCTATGTCGATGAGCAGGTCAGTTTCACCGACCTCAAGCAGGTGCTCCTCCTTTTTGCCAAAGAGATGTTTGGCGAAGACACTCAGATTCGCCTCCGCCCCTCCTACTTCCCCTTCACCGAGCCAAGTGCCGAGATGGACGTTTCCTGCACCCTCTGCAAAGGCAAGGGCTGCAGCATGTGCAAAGGCTCCGGCTGGCTCGAAATCCTCGGTTGCGGCATGGTACACCCCAACGTGCTCGAAGCCAACGGCATCGACTCCACCAAGTACAAGGGCTACGCCTTCGGCATGGGCATCGAGCGCATTGCCAACCTCAAATATCAGGTGAAGGACCTCCGCCTCTTCTCCGAGAACGATGTCCGCTTCCTGCGTGAGTTCGAAGCCGCCAACTAAGTCACCTACACATTATTATATATAAGCACAGAGCCTTGCATCGCGCCTTTCTGGCCGATGCAAGGCTCTCTTTGCTGCAACTGCAACCACAGGATTCAGCGTTTCCCAGCATTTGCCACAGCATGAACCCGAATCGGTCATTAGGCCA
>DGSP01000022.1 GCA_002393555.1 Prevotellaceae bacterium UBA4359 | reverse complement strand
GTTCCGATGTTTTTTATCTAAACACGAATTTCACGAATGAATACGAACCATGCGGATAGTATTCCTATCACTCGAAGCCGTGGACGGCGACGAATTTCACGAACCATCCGGATGGTTTTCGTGTTCTTCGTCGCACAGAAGGTGCTTTGTGTGATAGTTTCTTGTGCTGCATAGTTTTGTGTATATTCGCGTAATTGGCTACGCCGAGCTAAAGGTTCGTGTTCAAATGAGCAGTTGGTGGTACGTTTGCGGATAGTCGTAAAAGATTTCGTAAGACACTTGGGATAATTCTTTTTCACGTGCATGCCCCCTTTCAAGCACAAAGTCCCCCACGGCTTTGTGCCTTTTTTGTTGCCTTTTTCACACTCATCTTCAAAAAGTTTTGCAAAAGTTTGGCCAATTCCAACATTTTCCGTTACTTTGCCACCGAATGGCGGCTTGCCGTCCCTTCACTGCGGTGCCTTGGCATCGTGGCTTATTGGTAAATAGAAGCGTTATGCTCTTTCTTGCAAGGCGAAAACGTAGGAAATTTTCAATCTTTGCAAAAAAGTTTTGAGGAAGGCTCGTGTGCCACACTTGCTACACTCGAATCGAAAGAAGATTTGCATATCAGCTTCACGCTTGTGCGTGGAACTGAACATGATAATACATCTTATTTCGATTCGGGTACTTCCTACGACCCTCGCCTTGAAGATGCGGACATACAGTTCCACGCTTCTTTTGTCTTATCATTTAATGTCTTCACGGGGCTGGGAGGACACATGAAAAACTATTATGGAACGGATTTTTTATGTAGTTTTGCGGCATTTTGTCGTAATTTTCTTAATGCTGCTGCCCAAAGCGTTGACAGGGCAAACTTTCACTGACTATGACCCGACCTTGGGCGCAAATGTTACTTACAAGGTGATAAGCACAAGTGAACGTACCTGTCAGATTGGTGATGGTAGTAATAATGCTTTTCCAACCTCATCCAGCCCTACAGGTAGTTATGCGATACGAAGCAGTGTGACTTATAATAACAAGCCATATACGGTTACTAGAATAGCCTGTAATGCATTAAGTGGTTGTGGAAATATGACATCTGTTTCCATTGGCAATACCGTGACATCCATCGGTGATAAGGCTTTCTCTAACTGTACAAAACTGGCATCCATAACCATCCCCATGAATGTCTCTTCTATTGGGCATAATGCATTTTTTTCTTGCAGAGGTTTGGTAACCATAAAGGTTGACCCTCGTAATTCCACCTACGATTCCAGAGAGGATTGCAATGGAATCATAAAAACAGCATCGAATACACTTGTGGTCGCTTGCCCAAGTACCATTATTCCAAAAACAGTGACAAAAATTGGAAATTGTGCTTATTTGCCGATTCATAATGGTTCTTATTATACATATAAGGATGGCGGATTCTATAGGAGTAGTGGGGCGGAGAGTGGTGAGTCCCCTGTCACCATAGATATTCCAGACAATGTTGTTGAAATAGGCGATTCAGCCTTCTATCGTCTCTATCGTCTTATCTCCATAAAAATACCAAGTAGCGTAAAACGCATTGGAGATTATGCCTTTTTCTATACAAAAAATTGTCCTATTTCCTTGACTGAAGGATTAGAGCATATCGGCAAGATGGCTTTTGGCAGTTTTTCTGGTGACAATTGGACAAGGAAGGGCTCTCTTGTTATTCCAAGCACTGTCAAGTATATAGATGCTGGTGCTTTCAAATATGAAAGTTTCGAATCAATCATTTCATATATCAAGGAACCTTTTGACATCAGTGACGATGTGTTTGAAGATGAGAAAGGCAATTTCACCTCTACCACATTGTATGTACCTGATGGAACCAAATCCAAATACCAAGCATGCAAAGGGTGGAAATACTTTTTAAATAATATTGTAGAAATGGAGGATGAGCCGCAACCTGCAACTAATGTATTTACGGCAAAGACAAAGGAAGGAGTAGAAATGACCTTCGCTGTATTAGATGAAAACAAAAAAACCTGCCAAGTAGGGACTGGTAACTATGATGAAGAAACTTTTTATTATGAAAATGCTATTGATTGGAAAACTCAAGGTTGTATTACAATCCCAGAAATAGTTAATGGGTATACAGTCGCAGGGATTGGAAGTTATGCATTTGACGGGTGCTTTGACATCACAGAAGTAGTCTTTCCTGAAAGCATTGAATTTATAAATGAGAATGCTTTTGTCTGCTGTGGAATTAAAAATCTCAGTTTACCCCCATACCTGAAAACAATAGGTAATTGGGCTTTTCATGAGACAGCGATAGAATCTGTGGCTATCCCAGCATCAGTGCAGTCAATTGGTGATGCGGCTTTCTCTTTATGTTACCAACTTACGTCTGTTGTTTCATATATTATGGAACCTTTTGAGTTGCAAGAACCAACAGAGAAAGATGCTTGGGAAGTATTTGGTGGAAACAACCTCTCTTCTGTAATACTGTATGTACCATACAGCACCAAAGCGAAGTATCAGGCAGCAAGAGGTTGGATGGATTTTCCAAACATCGTGGAAATGAGTGACGAGCCAGAACAAACGACTCAGGGTGACGTAAACGGTGATGGCTCAGTAAATGGTACAGACCTTGTGGCATTGGCAAACATTATTCTTGGCAAGCAGAGTGAAACGGCAGCCGCAGATGTGAACGGTGATGGTGCAGTGAACGGTACGGACATCGTGGCACTCTGCAATATCATCCTTGGTCGTACCACGGCTGCTGCTCCAAGAAGGGCTGCAACATTGAGTGCAAATGAAGGTGCCTCTCTCGCTATTCAGCCGCTTGACATTGAGGCTGGCGAGACCAAAACAATGACAATTGACCTGAATAATCCAAACGATGAACTGACACTCGTGCAGTTCGACTTGCACTTGCCGAAGGGACTGGGCATCAAGACCGTGGGCGGTGACCTTGATATAGACATGTGTGACCGCACCAACTGGCGCAAGCACTCCTTGGAGGCTAACGAGGTGGATGGTGGTGCCTACCGCTTCTTGCTCTACTCCAGCAGCAACACGCTGATTAGCGGCACGGAGGGCGGCATCATCACGGTGAACCTTGTGGCAGACAACACGTTTGCAGGAGGCAACATCGTGATAGACAACGCTCTGCTGGTGTCGCCCGAACAGGAAGAGACAAAACCTGCGAAGTATGAATATACTATCGGTGAGGTGACTCCACCCGTGCCTCCCACATCAGATGCTGCGGCTTTGGCTATCGAGTCCTTCAGCATCAAGGCTGGCGAGACCAAGACAATGACAATCAATCTGAATAATCCAAACGATGAACTGACACTCGTGCAGTTCGACTTGCATCTGCCAAAGGGACTGGGCATCAAGACCGTGGGCGGTGACCTTGACATAGATATGTGTGACCGCACCAACTGGCGCAAACATTCCTTGGAGGCTAACGAAGTGGATGACGCTTACCGCTTCCTGCTCTACTCCAGCAGCAACGCACTGATTAGCGGCACGGAGGGCGGCATCATCACGGTGAACCTTGTGGCAGACAACACGTTTGCAGGAGGCAACATCGTGATAGACAACGCTCTGCTGGTGTCGCCTGAACAGGAGGAAACGAAACCTGAAACATATCAGTACACCATTGGCTCAACGACTGGTATTGATGACATTACGACTGTTCAGACTCCTCAGCGAATCTTCAATCTCAATGGCCAGCAACTGAGAGTGCCTCAGCGAGGAATCAACATCGTTGATGGGAAGAAAGTGTGGGTGAAGTAAGTGGGGGGCCAATTGGTCATTAGAACCTCTCACATGAAATTTGTGGTTATTCGTGGACATTATATGGGTATTATATGTGAAAAGAGAAGGCTAGAGGCTTTTATATTTAGCATGAATGTCCATATAATGCCCACGAATGTTCATGAATATTTTTAAAGACCGATTTTGGTTTATCTTTTTGTAAAAAGTAATGGGGCTGACTTCATGGCGGAAGTCAGCCCTGTTACTTATGTTGTAGAGAATCTTTTTGTTTCATGCCTTTTCCAGCAGGACGACGGCGTAGGCACTGATGCCTTCCTCGCGGCCTGTGAAGCCGAGGTGTTCAGTGGTAGTGGCCTTGATGGAGATGTCGTCAAGGTCGATGTTCATTACCTCGGCGAGGGTTTGCTGCATCTGGGGAATGTGGGGATTGAGTTTGGGCCGTTCGGCACAAACCGTGCAGTCGATGTTTCCGATGGTGTAGCCTTTGGTGGCCACGATGTCGAGGGTGCGGCGGAGGAGAATCTTGGAGTCGATGTTTTCAAACTCGTTGCCCTTCTTGGGAGGGAAGTGGTAGCCGATGTCGCGCATGTTGGCGGCACCGAGGATGGCGTCGCAGATGGCATGGATGAGGACATCGGCATCGGAGTGGCCAAGCAGTCCGAGGGTGTGTTCTATCTGGATGCCGCCGAGCCACAAGGGGCGACCTTCCACCAACTGGTGGACATCGAAGCCAAAGCCGATGCGGGTTTTCATCTTGTGAGTTTTGTTTTTGGGGCTAGTTTTTTCTAATCTTACTAGTATTTCTAGTTATTCTAGCCATTCTAGTTAATCATTTTATCTTCTTCTCCTGCCCAGCAGGTCGCCAATGCCGTCCATGTCGAAGGCGAGGGAGAAGCGGAGGGTCTGGTCGAGGGGGTTGCTCTGGGCTGTGGAGATAACGTAGGAGGCATCGAGGGAGAAGACGTTCATCTTGAAGCCGGCACCGACGGTGAAGTAGGTGCGATTGCCTTTGTTGGGGTGTTCGTAGTGGTAGCCACCGCGAAGGAAGAACTGGTTGTTGTAGGCGTATTCGAGGCCGACGCTCCACTGGATTTCCTGCAACTCCTCCTTGAAGCCGTTGGGGGCATCGTGGAAGGACTTGAAGATGCCGGAAATGGGTGAGATGTTGTAGTAGCCTTCGCCTTCGAGCCATGTGCGATAGTCGGAATAGTTCTGCTCGTAGTCGGATGCTTCGCCACCTTCAGTCTCCACCATGTGCTTCACGTATTGCTCCATGGTGGGGCGTGTGGGCACGAGGAGTTTATTGGCATCGGCAGCGATGGTCATGGTGTTGTACTCGTCGAAGGGTACGAGCAGGGAGAGGCCGAAACGCAGGTTGGTGGGGATGAACTCGGAGGTGTTGCCGCCATCGTAGGAAATCTTGGAGCCGATGTTGTTGATGTTGAGACCCCAACCGAGTTGGCTCTCGTGACCGCTCAGGTTGATGTAGCCGTTGTGGTAGAGGGCTACATCGGCTGCAAAGGCTGAACCGGGCTTGGTTTCGTCGTCCTTGTAGGCAAGGTCGGAGTAGATGTAGCGGAGGGCCACAGCAGCCGAGAAGGTTTCGGAGAGCATGCGTGAGTAGGCGATATCGACGGCCATCTCATAGGGCTTGAAGGTGACGCTTTCGTCGTCCATCAGTTGCACCTCGCCTAATGAGAAGTAGCGAAGTGAACCTGACAGGGCATCGTAGTCGCCCAGGCGGTAGTAGCCAGTGATGTTGGCGAGGTCGATGTCGGTGGTGAGTTGACGGAGCCAAGGTGTGTAGTTGAGCGAAACGCCGGCACGGCTGATGCAGAAGGGGTACTTGGCGGGGTTCCAGAACTGCGAGTTGACATCGGGGTCGGTGGCAGCACCTACGTCGCCCAGACCGCCGGCCCGTGCATCGGGAGCAATGGCGAGAGAGGTGACTCCGTGATAGATGGGGTTCAACTGATTCTTCACGTCTTGTGCCTTCAGCATGGCGACAAGAGTAAAGAATGTGAGTATGAATGAGATTCTTTTCATAAGTGTCAATGATTTTTCTCTAAATAGAAACGAGAAGGGGGGGGCTTTATTGTGTTGCCAAGACTTTTTCTGACGATGTGGAGATGTCTCCCTTGGGGGAGGTGAGGCGTGTGCGGCGGATGTAGATGCCCTTGGGCAGTGAGGGGGTGCGATAGGTGCCGCTATAGACTTTTCGTCCTGTCACATCATAGATGTCATAGACTTCGGTGAGTCCTTCGACTACTTCGAAGGTGTAGGCTTCCTCGCCCAGGTTGTTCAGTGTGTCGAACGCACGGATGACGAGCGTGTGCTTGCCTGCTGCGAGGGTGGGGAACGTGTAGGTGACGGTGCCAGAAGTGTAGTCGCCGATGGCCTGAGTATAGTAACTGTTGAGGTTGAAGGTAGTGACCTCTTTGTTGTCGATGATGGCCACGATGTCATGGCCGAGTCCGTTGCCTGTGGTGTTGATGCCGCTGGGGTCGCTCAGTTCGATGCGGAGGGTGGGTGTCTCGCTGGTGTAGTTGACTTCGTCGATGTTTTTGCCGTTGGAGAAGGCTTTGATGGTGGGGCCTTCGGCGTCAGTCAGTTCTTTGTCTGTGGTGCCTCCCACCAGAAAGTCTTCAAACTTGCCGTTGGCCTCGATGGTCTTGTCCTTGTTGACGGCATAGAGGGTGATGAGTCCCGACTCGTCGGAGTAGTTGATGTCGAGTGGCATGGGGAAGGTGAACTTGAAGGTGCCGGCCTTGATGGAGTCGGTGCCGGAGTAGAGGATGCGTGTGCGGTCATCATACTCGAAGGGGTCGGGTTCGAGGTCGGGGTCGGCTGCGTTGTATTTGCAGATGATGTGCTGCTCGCTGTCGTAAACGATGGGGGAGACGAGTCCTTCGAAATCGGTGACGGCATTGCCCGATGCGTCGGCAATGTGGCCTTCCACCGTCACGTTCTCTCCGGCATGAAGAATGGGCAGATTGTCGGGGTCGATGGTTCTGCCATTGAGTTTGTCTATCTTCACCTGATGGGTGGGAGTGAGCAACTTGATGGCGGGGTCGCCGAGCAGGATGAAGTGTGCCTTGTTGAGTGTGTCGAGTCTTGAATAATAGGTCTTTGAGGCCAGAATATCCACTTTGGCTTGGGCCAATGCCTCGCCGATGGTGAAGTGTTCGCCATTGTTTTTGGTGGCAAGCACATGGGACATGAAGTTGCGGTTGATGGTGCGGTTGGGGGATGAATAGACGGTACGTGCGGTGCCGATGAACGCGACGGCACCACCTTGTTTGTTGAGGATGGCTTCACTGCCCTGATTCTCAAGGTTCATGTCGAAGGGTGCCACGTCGCAGGCGGCAGTCACCCAAACTGGGATGCGTGGCGATGTCCAGTTCTGGAAACTGCTGGTTCTGATGACCATCTCGTGGGAGAGGGAATATGCCGCACCGTGGCCCGTGTAGTTCATGATGAGGGCACCTTCTTCCATCGTCTTGTTGATGTCTGCCTGCACGTCAGGATAGGAGTTGCCGGTGGCTGACTGCTGGACGGTGTAGTTGTCCCAGTAGATGCGCTTGTAGCGGAAGTCGGGGAAGAGGTTTTCTGTGTTGGTGAGCACGGCCTCTGCATCTTTCATGTGGATGTTGGTCTTGTCGTCGTCGCCCATCAGGCAGATGGTGTTTTTCCATGCGCCGGCATAGGAGTTTTTCATATAGGCGATGAGTTTGTCAACGACATACTTGGCTTCCGATTCGGTGGTTACGGGTAAACGTCCCACACCGCAGTCGGGCTTCTCCTTGAGGGGTGAGACACCTTTCCCGTCGGCCAGCAGGGTGTAGTAGTCCTCCAGCACATAGGAGTCGGTGTGTGACCATGCGTTCTCCGACTCGTATGCCAGCAGATAGTCGTCTTGCGAATTTTTTGCGAGTGCTTGGGTGACGAACCTGTTGTCCCAGAAGCAGTTGCCGAAGAGCAGCAGGTTGAGACTCCCTTTCTGAGTGCCGGTGAGGGGCGAGGCGGTGTATTGCTTATCGTAGAACATTTTCATGAGTCGGCGATAAGCCGTGGCATCGGGGGTGCCGGAGGAGAACTCGTTGTAAATCTGGTCGGCCGGAACGACGGCACATTTCAGTCCGTCGATGGTGGTGTGTGCGTCGGCCAGCCGTTGAGCCTGCTGGGTGAGTTTGCCGTTGGCTGGCACAATGATGAGCAGGTTGATGTCGCCGAGGGCATGGAGGTCTTGATTGGCGATGGTGCCGAGCACTTGAGGTGAGGGGAAGGTGGCTTCGGTGTTGACTGCCACGAACTTCTCCTTGAAACGATGGGTCGCACTGGCTGTGGTGGAGGTCGTGTAGGTGGTGCCAGAAAGGGTGCCAGCCAGTTCCTGGGTCACTTCGGGGCTTGTGACACGCCAGACGCGTGTGGCGCTGTTGGTGCCTTGCAGTTTGAAGACAGCGTTGTCGTTGCTGTTGGGACTGAAGACCAAGAAGTCTTTTCCGTTCATCGAGAGTTGTGCTTCGTAGGTGGCACGGATGTAGTCCAAGTGTCCGGGAATGCTACTGGTGCGTGTGTGCTTCAGTTGCACATTGAGCGATGACGCAGTCTGGTCATAGATGGTGAAACTCCTCTTGCCGACGTTTCCTACGGCCTCTTGTTCGTTGCTGGGCAAGGTGATGGAACCCAGCGTGTTGTTGTCTGCCGTCACGCTGAGAGTTGTGGAAGTGTTGCTGTTGGTCCCGAACTGGATGTCCAGGGTGATGTCGCCTGCACAGGCGTTCTCAAACTGCAGTTTATAGGTCTTTGTGGAACCTGTGGCATAGTCGTAGGACTCGAAGAAGGTGCGCCCTGCATTCAGAAACGAGAAGGCATCTTCTTCGTGGAGCGTGTGAGCATAGTAGGTGCTCTGTTCTGTCGTGGATGTTGTCTGGCTGTCTGCCTTCGGGAAAGTGGCAGGCGTTCCTGCATTTTCCGACAAGAAATAGTAGATGTAGTTGGTGTAGGGGTTGTTGAGGTGGGTGTATGTGCTGGACTGATTCTTGCGTGTCCACCGGGTGGTGCCGCACGAGTAGAAGAGCACGGTGCCGTTCTCCTTTCTGTACAGAGGAATCTCGGTGAGGTCATCGCTCAGGTTCTCGATGTTTGCCTCGGGCAGGATGGGGAGGTTGTAGCCGTAGAGACTGACCTTGTCGGGGTTGCTGAATCCCATGTTCTTCAGCGCGGTACTGGTGAGTTGATACACACCTTCTTCTGCCACGCGTATTTTCACCCATTTGCCAGAGGCAAGTTTGGAGTGTTCTGCGTAGCGTGTCTGTGCATGGGCGGCAATAGCCACCACTGCTATCAGCAACAAGGTGTATAACTTCTTCGTCATGGGGTCATTTAATTCTTAGGTCGAGTAGTTTCCGGTCGCCGATGTAGGCTTCAATCTTGTCGCCTTCCTTCACAGGCCCGACACCTTCGGGGGTTCCAGTGAAGATGAGGTCGCCCGTCTTGAGCGTGAAAAACTTGGAGGCGTAGGCAATGATGTGGTCGATGCTGTGAATCATGTCGGCCGTGTGGCCCGTCTGCCGCCGCTCGCCGTTCATGTCCATGTGGAAATGAATGTCTTGCACATCGCATCCCAGTTCTTCCTTCGTGATGAATCGGCCCAATGCAGCACTCCCGTCGAAGCCCTTGCAGCACTCCCACGGCATGCCTTCCTTCCGCAGTTCGGCTTGCAGATTGCGGGCCGTGAAGTCGATGCCGATGGTGAGTTCGTTGTAGTAGCGGTGGGCGAAACGTTCGCTGATGTCCTTGCCCACATGGGCTATCTTCACCACAATCTCGGTCTCGAAGTCGAAGCGGTCGGAAAAGTCGGGCACAAAGAACGGCTTTCCTGGCTGAATGATGCTTGAGTCGAACTTGGAGAACAAGACTGGCTCTTTCTCCAATAACGAATTTTTCTCCTCTTTAGTGTGCAGTTCGTCGATATGTTTGGCATAGTTCATGCCCACGGCAAGTATTTTCATCTTTTTTCCTTACAGTCCGAAAATCCTTAAGACATCATTCAGTTGTGCCAGTATCATTAGTCCCAGCAGAATGTACATTCCGAAGTATTGCACCACCAAGAGGAAGTTGTCGTTCAGACGCTTGCCGGTGATGAGTTCAAAAAAGGCGAAAAGTGCATGGCCGCCATCGAGCGCAGGGATGGGCAGCACGTTGACAAAGCCCAGCGCGATGGAGAGGAAGGCGGTGAGCAGCCAGAAGCGTTGCCAGTTCCACGCATCGGGGAAGATGTTGCCGATGCTGATGAAGCCGCCTATCTGCCGTGCTCCCTTCTTGGTGAAGACATACTTCATCTGGTCGGCATAACTGGTGAGGGTCTGCATGCCATACTTCACGCCAGCAGGGAAGGACTCGAAGAAACCGTATTTCTTGTTGGTGATTTTGTCCTGATAGGGCATGGCATTGGCAAAACCGAGGGTGAACTCAGGGGTGAGGGTGACTTTCTGAACGACAGAATCGTTCAGCACAAGAGAAATCTGGCGGGCTTTGAGGCTGTCGCCGAAGTTAGCATCCTCAGGCAGATTCTTCTGCAAGGCAATCAGCGCATTCTGGAAGTCGTTGAAGTCTCTGACTTCCACTCCGTTCACCGAACAAATCCTGTCAGTCTTCTTCAGTCCCATCTCCTCGGCTGGTGTGCCGGGCAGGATGCTGTCGATGCGGAGCGGGGCGCGCATGGCGGCATAGAGAGGCTGTTCAATCATGTCGAGCAGCGACATCTCCTCGGGCATCTGGATGACCACTTCCTTTCCCTCGCGCAGCACCGTGACGGTCTTGGCGTTCGACATGTCTTGCAGCACGGCTGTACTCCACGACTCCACCTTCTCGTCATCGGTCCTGATGATGATGTCGCCATCGCGGAATCCGTCGGCCTTTGCTTGTTCTGAGAACTTCATGCCGTAGGTCATGTCCTCGCTCTTCACAAAGTTTTCGCCCCAGGTGAACAGCACCATGGCATAGATGGCAAAGGCTGTGAGGAAGTTCATGATGATGCCGCCCAGCATGATGATGAGGCGTTGCCATGCCGGGTGGGTGCGGAACTCCCACGATTCGCCCTTCACGTCGGCGTTTTTGATGATGATGTTCTTCATCAACTGCGGCAACTGTTTCCAGAAACTCTTCTGGCTATCGTTCTCGTTGAAAGACGACTCATCGACCATGCCCGAAATCTTCACATAGCCGCCCAGCGGAATCCAGCCGATGCCGTATTCGGTGCCTTCATACTCATATTCTCCGTTCTCCTTCTTCTTGGCCGGTGCCTTGCCCGTCAGTTTGCGCCACCATGTGCTGTAGGTGCTGAAGAGGCTGAACTTCCAGTCGAAGAACAGGTAGAACTTTTCCACTCTTACCTTAAAAAGTTTTGCTGCAAAGAAATGTCCTCCCTCGTGCAGAATGATGAGCAGGGCGAGGGCGATGATGAGTTGCAGCCCTTTGATGAGAATTGTTTCCATTTATAATAATGTGGAAGCATACAGTCTTGCCTCCTTGTCTGTTTGTAAATAAGTGTCTAATGTTGAGTCTGTTGTGAACGGGATTTTCGTCATGGTCCGCTCGATGATGTCGGCTATCTGTTCAAAACCAATCTTGTCGTCGATGAAAGCACGGTTGGCCACCTCGTTGGCAGCATTGACGATGCAGGGCATGTTGCCGCCTTGGCGAAGGGCTTCGTAGGCCAGCCCCAAGCAGCGGAACCTTTCGGTGTCGGGACGCTCGAAAGTCAAGTCCTTCAGCGCAAAGAGGTCAAGACGCTCTCCGTTGAGGCTCAGACGCTTAGGGTAACTGAACGCATACTGGATGGGCAGACGCATGTCTGGCACACCGAGTTGCGCCTTCACGGCACCGTCCTCGAACTGCACGGCACTGTGGATGACCGACTGCGGATGCACCACCACCTGAATCTGCTCTGGCTTCACGCCGAAGAGCCAGCGAGCCTCAATCACCTCAAAGCCCTTGTTCATCAGCGTGGCAGAGTCGATGGTGATTTTCGCCCCCATGTTCCAGGTGGGGTGGGCGAGAGCGTCGGCCTTCGTCACGGTCTTCAACTGCTCCTTTGCGAAGTGGCGGAAAGGGCCGCCGCTGCAGGTGAGCAATATCTTGTCAATCCTGTTGCCTGGCTCCAAGCACTGGAAAATGGCCGAATGCTCCGAATCCACTGGCAAGATGGGCACTTGGTTCTCGTTGGCCAGGCGTGTGATGAGGTCGCCTGCCACCACCAGCGTCTCCTTGTTGGCCAAGGCAATCATTTTCTTGGCCTTGATGGCGGCGATGGTCGGTTCCAGTCCGGCAAAGCCCACCATCGAGGCCAGCACGATATCGACGTTGGGGTCTTGCACCACCTGACAGAGCGCATCCGCGCCCACATACACCTTGATGGGGAGGTCGGCCAGCCCCTCCTTCACCTTCTCATAGTTCGACTCCTTGGCGATGACCACCGCCTCGGGATTGTATTGTCTGGCTTGGCTGATGAGCAGGTCGGCATTGTTGTAGGCCGTCAGCACGTATGCCTCATAGAGGTCGCTGTGCTGGCCAATCACATCCAGTGCCTGTGTCCCGATGCTGCCCGTCGAGCCTAAAATACATATTCTCTTTTTCATCTCTGTTCTCAATTGCATTTGAAGTGCAAAGGTACGACTTTTCTCCCACGGGATGAAGAAGCCCTTCGTCTTTTTTGCCATCCAGAAACATTTTTTCACTTTTCCGCGTCTTTTCTTCCTCCTCTAGAGCGTTTTCCTGCTCCACTGGCTCAAATCATACAAATTGGCTACTCCCAATGGCCTCAAAACAGGTGTGACTCACACCCCTACCATAGGTGTGACTCACACCTATAGGACAGGTCTGAGTCACACCTGTTTTGAGACTACGAGCAAGTACAAAATGACCAAAAATCGCCCCCCTCCTCTCGCCTCTTTCGTTGCTGGTTCTATTGCGGCAGGTCGCCAAAGGAAAAAATAGGTGGAAAAAGAAAAACAGCGGGGCGATGCCGTCATGCGCATCGTCCCGCTGTTTTTGTGTACCTTGTCTGTAACGCTGTGGCATTTAAGTTGATGGAGACTTCATAAATCAAGCAGCCCTATGGGTAAATCCATCACCATCGTTTTCTCCTCTTGCCGAATCTCGGCAATAAACTCCTCGTGGGCCGGAATCATCACCTCGCTGCCGTCCGCGCGCTCCACAATGAAGAGCCAGTTTTCGGTCTTGTCGTCAATCTCGGTGATGGTGCCAATGTCTTGTCCGTTGTCACCATCCACCATCTTAAAGCCGATGAAATAGTTGAGCGACACTTCGTCTTCGCCCAGTTCCTCCTGGTATTTCTTCTCGAAATAGACAAGGCTGTTCACCAGCATCTGGGCGGCATCGACCGTGTCAATGCCCTCCAACTTCACGATGGCGGTTGAGTCGCTGCGGAAACGGTATTCCTCAATGAAAAAGGGAACCAAAATGCCATCTACTTCGCAGATGAGGGGAACAGACTCCCTCTGCCCTGCGGGCTTCTCCCCCTCTGTGGGGAGACCATCCGGCGTGTCTTCGAAGATGATTCTATCCCAAATATCATCAGTGAACTGAAAGTTGATTTCTCCTTTCAGCCCATGCACCTTGCCCATCCGGCCTATCTGATAAACGTCTTCTGGTCTAATCATCTATATTTATATTTAATTGAGTCCACTTTAAAAAGTC
>DGSP01000025.1:137757-158197 GCA_002393555.1 Prevotellaceae bacterium UBA4359 | reverse complement strand
CATGCTGATGGTTAACCTGCCTGACAGCCGCCAGTCGTTTACGCGCTTTCAGCGTGTAGAGTGCCATGGCATCAACCTCGACACGCTGCGGCAGGTAAGCCATCTGTCGTGTGAGGCTCAGCGCACGGGCTACTCTCTCGACTATTATGAACGGCAGTTGTCGCAGATAGCCTGCCTGCGCCGTAACTATTCCCCCTGGCAGGTGGCCGTGGGGGGCGGTTTGGCCTGCGGCGGTTTCTGCATACAGTTTGGCTGCGACTGGACGGCCTTCTTCTATGCAGCCCTTGCCGCCATCCTCGGTTTGCGTCTGCGTATGTGGCTGGGGGCAGTGGGCAGCAATGCCCTTGTCAACACCAGTGTGGCGGCTTTTGTCTCTACGCTGATAGCCTGGGCCTTCAGCGAGTTGTCGCAGTGGACTTCAGTCTCGGGCGGGCTGATGAGCATCTTTGCATCCAGCACGCCGTGGCATCCGCTGCTGGCCTGTGCGCTGTTCATCGTGCCTGGGGTACCGCTCATCAATTTTGTCAGCGACATGCTCTCCGGCTGCACCCAGGTAGGCGTGACGCGGGCAATGGGAACGCTGACGACGCTCCTCGCCATGGCTTTCGGCATTGCCTTTGCCATCCAGGTGTGTGGCATAGACAACTTTGCCAAGGACCTGCCGATGACTCCCCATCATGCCTACGACGAGTATTCGCTTGCAGCCGCCGTCTCGGCCATCGGTTTCTCCATGATATTCAACACGCCGCGCCATCTGATGGGCTTTGTGGCACTGGGCGGTGTCGTCAGCGTCTGCACGCGCAACTTCGTCAACCTCGGACCCTCCAGCGGCAACATCGGGCTTGACCTGGGGCTTGTCGTCGGTTCGTTCGTAGGGTCTGCCGTTGTGAGCATACTCTGCTGCGCACTGGTGCGCCGGCTGCACACGCCCCACCAACTGCTGAGCATTCCGAGTGTCATCCCGATGATACCCGGTGTGCTGATGTATCGCGCCTTGTTCGCGTTCATCAATATGCACGGTGTCGTAGGCGAGGTGACCGTGGCGATGAACTATGCGATACAGGCCTCGCTCATTATTCTCTTCATAGCCCTTGGCGTGGCCATACCCAACGTGTTTTTCCGCAGGATGATACCAGCATATGACGGGCAGGTGGTTGATGTGTGGTACACGCTTGACGGCATCCGCCTGCAGGGCGAGCCAGTCCTGCGTGGTGTCTATGTCAATCAGCGTGGTGAGAAGAGGGTGGTGAAATGACCTTCTGCTCAGTGGTTTAAGTGAAAAGTAACTTAGATTTTTCACTCTTCACTTTTCACTTTTCACTCAATAGTGTTTCTGCTCAGAACCTCCACCGATGTCCGTTCGCTTTCCGCTTCGGCTGCGTTCCTTGCCTTGCAGAAAACTACTCCCATCCCCCGTTCTGTCAAAAAGTATTATTAATTCTTTTCGTCAGAACGTCCACTTGAGGGCTAAGGTGGGGTTGATGAAGGTGTCGCGGTTGTTGCAGGTGTTGTAGATGAAATTGTGGCTGATTTCCCACTCGGTGCCGACGCTCAGGTTCACGTCCTTCATGCCGGGCAGGGTGTTGAAGTTGTACCAGAACTGTGGCTCGGCGAGCATCACCAGTTGTCCGTGGCCGTTGGCCTTCTCGCCGCGCCAGAAGTCGATGAAGCCGCAGAAGGTGCAGGCTTTGCGGGCAAAGGTGGTGCTCCACACGCCAGTGAGTTGGAGGCTGGCATAGGAACGGGTGTCGTCGTAACTCTTCAGGTATTGTTTGTACATGAGTTGCACGGAGTAGGTCTTGGAGAAGTCGGCAGAGTGGCCTCTCCAGGAAGCACCGATGAGGCCTGCCTGCTGGAAACTGTTTGTGCGTCGCAGACCACCGTTGTACTCGATGTGGGCGGCGAAGGGTGAGTTCTTGCCCAGGTTGAACTCGCGTGAAATCTCGGTGTAGGCTCCTTCGGTGAACTTGCGGCTAAGGTCAACATCGACGAAGTAGTACCACGAACCCCATTTGTCGGCCTTGAACTGTTCGAGTGTGATGGTCACTTTCTGCCGTTGGGGTTCTTCGTCGGGGTAGATGTGGCGGCCGAAGTCGTAGTGTACCTGGATGTCTTGTGCCTGAACGGCGATGGCTGCGATGAGCAGCAGGAGAGTGAGAGTTGTTTTTTTCATTGTTGTTTTGTTATTGTGTTTAAGTTTTACAAGTTGCTCAATTTCTTTGGGGTGAAAGGAGTGAAAAGTGAGTTTTAAGTGAAAAGTGAATAGTGAAAAGTGAAAAATCTGAGTTACCTGCCATTCGGCTTGTTGGCATTTTGGCATTTCATTAGTAAAAGTAACTTAGATTTTTCACTTTTCACTCTTCACTTTTTGGGGAGTGCTACAGCAGTATGTATCTCAGCGTGAAGAGGATGGCCAGCACCACGAGGGTGGGGTTGAGGTTCTGCCACTTGCGGCCCATCGCGTTGAGCACCACCCACGAGATGATGCCCAGCAGGATGCCGTCGCTGATGCTGCTGGCCATGGCCATGGAAAACAGCGTGATGAAACAGGGAAGGCCCTCTTCGTAGGAGTTGAAGTCGATGTGTATCACACGCATGAACATCATCAGTCCCACGATGATGAGCGTAGGGCTGGTGGCTGCCGAGGGGATGGCCAGGAAGAGGGGCGAGAAGAACATGGCGACGGCAAAGCACACGGCGATGGAGAACGAGGTGAGGCCCGTGCGTCCCCCCTCGCCCACTCCGGCTGCCGACTCCACGTATGTGGTCGTGGTCGATGCGCCCACGCAGGCTCCCACCGTGGTGGCGATGGCATCGGCCAGCAGGGCACGGTTCACACCCGGTATCTTTCCGTCTTTCTGCACCATGCCTGCCGAACCCATCACACCGATGAGAGTGCCGAGCGTGTCGAACATGTCGATGAAGAGAAACGTGATGATTACCAGCAGCATGTCGAGCGTCAGGATGTTGTGCCACTCGAACTGCATGCACAGCGGTGACACATCGGGCGGCATGCCTATGATGCCCGTCAGATGCGTCTCCCCCATCGGGATGCCGATGAGGGTGGTGGCCAGAATGCCGATGAGCAGCGCACCCTTCACACGGTAGATGAGCAGAGCCGCCGTGAGCAGGATGCCCACGATGCAGAGCAGGGCCGAGCCGCTGCCCAGGTTGCCCAGCGTGATGAGCGTGGCCTGATTCTCCACGATGATGCCCGAATTTTTCAACCCCAGCGAGGCGATGAACAGTCCGATGCCCACCGAGATAGCCGCCTTCAGTTGCATGGGGATGGCGTTCACCATCATCTCGCGAATCCGCGTCACACTCATGATGATGAACAGGATGCCCTCCAGCAGGATGGCCGTGAGCGCAAACTGCCACGTGTAGCCCATCGTGAGGCACACCGTATAGACAAAAAAAGCGTTCAGACCCATGCCCGGGGCCAGACCGAACGGCATCTTGGCATAGACGGACATGACCAGAGTGCCCACCACGGCTGCAATCACCGTGGCCGTGAACACGGCACTCGTGTCCATGCCCTGGTCGGCCAGAGCCGAAAAGATGTTAGGGTTCACGGCCAGAATGTAAGCCATCGTCAGAAACGAGGTCAAGCCCGCCATCAACTCTGTCTTCACATTGTGCTTCGTCTTGTCGAAGCCAAACAGTTTTTCAAGTATCGCCATGTCGGAGAAATGAGTTTTAGTGAAAAAATCTAAAAAATCTCGGCAAAGGTACAACATTTTTTTAGTATGCGAAAGGAAACGGAGAGAAATGTGGGAAAAAGAAAAGGGGCAAAAATAACAATCTAACAATCTGATAACGAAAAGAGGGTGTGTGTTCGCTTTACGTACTAAGATTGGCATCGAACACTATTTTTTTCACTGCCGCCCTCTCAAATCAATGAGCCTCGCACAGACGCATCAATGAGCCTCGCACAGACACATCAATGAGTTCCGCACACACGCGTGTCTGTGCGAGCATCATTTGTTCGTCTGTGCGGAAGTCATCCATCAGTGTGTGCGGAAGTCATTCATCGGCGTGTGCGACACTCATTTCTCAGCCGTCCCGAAAGGTGTTAATTTGTTAATTTTCGCTCCGTGCGTGTGTATCCTAAAATCCGCAACTAATAGTGATGCTAACTAATTATGCAGTTCGCTTCTCCATCAGACGGTAGTCTTGCCAGTACAGGCATGATTATGCATGGGTCATGCCCAGTTTCCCCTTACCCCGTCAAGCATTACAGGGGCTTTATGCTGCCATTAACCCGCGAATTCGGTTTCTTAGCCGTCTGTGAATGCAAAAGGGTTCTGATATGATTTGTTGTCCGTATAGATATTCAACTGATAGTGTCTTGCCGTTCTTATCCACTTGGCTGGCACGCTGATGAACTTGAACACGAAGGCTTTGATGCGGCTTGTCTTCTTCAGTCCGAAGGCTTTTGTGTCAAGCCTGTCCATAAGGAACTTGTAGAAGTTGCGTATGAGTGCCGTCAGCAGCAGGAAAACGGTGTTCTCTGCCATGAAGGACTTAGGCAGCCTTGCCCAGCCGAAGCCATTATTCATGTCGTCAAAGATACGCTCCTTGCCGCCTCTGAGGTTATAGAACTCCACAATCTCGCGATTGGTTGATGTATAGTCATTGGTCAGGATGCATCGGTATGTGCGAAGTGTGGGATGCAGCGAGAGATGGGGCATCAGGTGGCTCGTAACGTCCTCCACGCAGTCACCGCCACAAAAGTAGACACTTGCCAGCGAACCTGCAATCTCGCCGTACTGGTAGCCGAATGACGTACATCGGAGACCCAGTACTTTGTCGATAACCGGACCTACATAACGGGAAAATTGCTCCCTCACGTGAAATATTCCTCCAAAAGGAGTGACTTTCTCAGATTTTATTTGTACCTTTGCCATGCCATTGATGATTTTTGCTTGTTTTGATTTGCAGCACTAAGGTAAGTGAAAAATCTGACATGGCAAAATCCTGAGCAACCTTTTGTTGCTCAGGATTTTATAAAGATGGTTGAACTAAAGTGCTGCGGAGTTAAGGCCCAACATGAAAACCTGTTGCACATTATTTGTTTTTATTGCGCTTTGGCTGCTTCCATCGGGGATGAACGCTCAGCACCTAAACCTGTCCGATTCGGTTGTGATAGGGTCGGGTGAGTATGTGAACCTTGTGCGCCTGATGTAGAAGGTGTGGCACTTCAACCACGAGGTGCCACAGGAGAAAGTGTATCTGCACTTCGACAACACCGGCTACTTCAAGGGAGAGAAGATGTGGTTCAAGGGCTATGTGGTGCGCACGGACACGGGACAGCCCACCGACATGAGCAGTGTGCTCTATGCCGAACTAGTGGATCCCAGCGGAGAGGTGATTCAGAAGCGGAAACTCTACATCGACAAGGGGGAGGCTGTGGGCGACTTCTCGCTCGACACGCTTTATGTGACGGGCTTCTATGAGGTGAGGGCCTATACACGCTACATGATGAACTGGGGAGGAACGGGGATTTACTCGCGTGTGTTTCCCATCTTCAAGCAGCCACGTCAGGAGGGGGACTATTCGCGCATGGAGATAGACCGTTTTTCCTACCGCAAACGTCAGCCAAACTATCGTGAGGTGCCCTATGAGGTGATGGCGGAAACGGATTCCGTGAAAAAGCAGAATCAGTTGAAGATGAAACGTCTGCCTCACGGGAAAGTGCATGTGAACTTCTATCCGGAAGGAGGAAATCTGGTGGAGGACTTGCCGGCGAGGGTGGCTTTTGCCGTGAACGACGATATGGGAAGGACTTTCGATGCAGAGGGGGTGATACTGGATGAAGAGAAGCAGTTGATGGGTGGGGCGGTCACCTTCAGGGATGGGCGCGGCTATTTTGACCTCACGCCCGACGATGAGCCGAAATACTTGCGGCTGACCACCGCCGACGGTAAGCAGCAGGAGTTTCAGTTGCCAGAGGCGATGCCGGAGGGAATCAGCCTGATGCTCAACACGCTGGGCGACCCCGATGTGGTGGCGAACCTGTCGGCTTCGCTGACGATGCAGGACCGCTTGATTGGCTATACGCTGATGCACGATGGGCGCATCGTGATGTGCGACACGCTGCTATGCCGACCTCTGATGGCGCTGAAGTTTGCCCGCGAAGATTTGCCGGCAGGGGTGAATCAGTTGACTTTCTTCGATGCAGAGGGGCATGTGCTGGCTGAACGCCTCTTTTTCATTTGTCCGAAGAAAGGCACGGAACATCGGGTGGCTATAAGCACTCCTACCGACCACCTCGTGCCGTGTGGCAAGGTGCGTCTGGACATTCAGGCTCAGCCTCATGCAAGCCTTTCCCTCTCGGCTATGGACTTTGCAACAATGACGAATGGCAAGGAGGGGAACATGCTGACGTGGATGCTGCTGTCGAGCGAACTGAAGGGTTACATCGCCAAGCCAGAATATTACTTCGAGAGCGATGACCGCGAACACCGCATCATGGCCGACCTGCTCATGATGGTGCAGGGATGGCGACGCTATCGGTGGGACTTGATGGCGGGTAACGAACGGTTCAGGCGGATTTATCCGATAGAAGATCAACTCTACATCAGCGGTACCGTCATGCAGCGGCGGAGGGATGTGCCAGTGGTGAATGAACGGTTGCGCGCCTATCTGTTCATCAAGAACGAACATTCGCCTATGGGTGAGTGGATGTTTGGCGATTGCGTGACCGACAGCGTGGGTGGTTTCGCCTTTGCCATGCCGAATGCGTGGCATGAGTGGAACTTGCAGTTGATTCTACGCGATGCCTATAACTTTGGCGTTGGAAAATCAGGGAAAGTGGGTGTGAATGATTCTCGGCAGGACTATCGGGTGATGCTCGACCGCCACTTTGAGCCTCAGCCTCGTTGGCTCTCGCCGTATGAGACTGACACGTTGGCGAGGGTGCGCCCCAATCTCTATGCAGAGGTGCCCGACTCGGTGTTTGAGGACTTGCAGGACGTGCAGTTGCAGCGGCGCACTCATGTGCTGAAGGAAGTGAAAGTGCGTGCCCGTCGTCGCATCTTCGACGATGCCAGGGCTGCATGGGAGGACGAAAGTCATGGTCGCCATTGGGCCAGCATCCACTATAATGTGGATAGGGAAGTGGACCGCATCTACGACAATGGTGGCATGATACCAGGCATCTATGAGTGGCTCTATGAGCGCAATCCGCTTTTCCACGCCTCAGGCACCGACCGCTATCTGCCCACTCAAGCCAAGGATAACATCGAGAAGGTGAAACTCGACAAGCGTGATGCCGAAGAAATCATCGACTATGGCAATCCGTTCAGCAACCTCAATGCCTACAAGGAGGGTGTCATCTATCAGACTCACCTGACGGGCACAACGGTGAAACGCTCGAAGCAGGGGGCACAGGTGTACGAAGATGGTTTGAGCTACAAAGGCCGTCCCATCATCTGGATTCTCAACAATAACTATGCTGGCATCACCTCCACCACCGACATCCGCATCGGCTATCTGTTGGTGCATGATGGCTCCGTCGAGGAGTTCCCCACTTTCATCGATGAGGTGAAGTCCATCTATCTGTCTGAAGATGTGAATGCCGCCGACCGCTATGTGTATTGTCCCGATCTGAAGGGGAAAAGCCCCGTGACAGTTTTTGTCTATACGCACCATCAGTTTCCGTGGAAGAAGAACGGCTTGCGCAATACTTACTTTCAGGCCTATGATAAGCCCGACACCTTCGAAATGGACGACTACAGCAAAGTGCCGCCCATGGAGGACTTCCGTCGCACCATTTTCTGGAAACCTGATGTGAAGACGGATGCCAACGGGCATGCAACACTTGAGTTTTGGAATAATTCTTCCGCTCGTCGTCTCTTCATCTCGGCTGAAGGCATGACGGCTGAAGGTGTTCTTTTGACTAATGAATGAGAATGACTGATGAATGAGAATATGGAATGGTGGATTCTGGTTTGGGTGGCCTTATGGGGCATCTGCTCACCGGCTGAAGCGCAAACTCCGATGCTGCGCGAGCAGGTGACATTGAAGCACGATAAGCCTCAGGGATGTGAATGGGGAGATACGCTCCACTTTGAGGCTTTTGTGGAACGTGAAGGGAAAGAGGGTGCCACCGACTATAGCCGTGTGCTCTATGTGGAACTTCTGAGCCGTCAAGGCTATGTGGTAGTGCGAAAAAAAATGCCCATCGTGGACGGATGGGCAAAGGGAACGCTATGGGTGGATAGCCTTTACGGGTCAGGCTTTTACGAGCTGAGAGCCTACACGAGATACATGACAAACTGGAATGATTGCCAGTATTTCAGTCAGGTGGTGCCTGTGTGGGTGCCAGAGCGGCTGTTGAAGAAACCTCTGAAGGAAGGGGAACGCTGCCTCCGAACCTACTCCTCCCGAATGGTGAGCGAGAAGTCACCTATAGCCGAACGGGTTCGCCACTATCGCGACACCATTTTTGCGCTCACACAACCAGTGGAGAAGAACCTGATGGTGTTTGGACATATCGAACCGAAATACAAGAACCCGACTGAGACTGACAAACGGTTGGGCAACCGTCGGCTGCTGATGATGGTCAATCAGGGGGAAAAGCGTTTCGGGGGATCTGCTGAAACAGATTCAATGGGACGATATGCCTTGTTTTTCCCCGATATGCAGGGCGAATGGAATTTGCGCATTCGTGGACCGAAAGGAGTGGATTGGAGCCGATGGCGGGTGATGCTCGATGAATTATTTGCCCCCCATCCACGCTACTTGCTGGCTGATGAGTTGGAACCGAAGAACTTCGGACTGAAAAAATGGAAAAACGAGAAAGGGGATGAGAAATGGACAAGTTGTTTCATTGACTGCAACGAAGCCACCCTCGCCATGAAGAACAGCAGTTACATCCCCACAGGCTTCTATGCCTTTTTGGGCAGGGCCGATAACCGCTTTGAGCGTACGACGGGTGTGGCTTCGCCTATCATTCTCAATGTGGCGCGTGACAGTGCCTACCACAAGTATATAGACCTCGAACTGATAGGTCACGACTCTACCGACCCGCGAACGGTGTGTGTGGATGGACCGAGTTTCAATGGGCGCCCCATCGTTTGGATTGTCAATGGGGCTTATCGCTTGGTCACAGGGCTGAAAAAGGAAATCACGGATTTTGAGGTGTTGCGCCCCACCCGAAAGTCGATGCCGCTTTATGCGGATGAGGTCAAACGGGTGTTCATCACGGAGAATCCAACGGCTTTCCTTCCCTATGTGCGCTGTTCGGTCTTGGAGAAGAAACGCCCTGTGACGGTGTTTGTCGAACTGAACGCTCACTTCGTCTATGACGATTCAGGCCTGATGAATACGTCTTGGGAAGGTTTTTCGGAGGAGTAGTTCAAGGTTTGGAAAAGTACAAAAAAAGGCTGGCAGTCAAGCGTGTGTCGTTGCTTGACTGCCAGCCTTTTTAGGATTGGAAGTTGATGATTATGAATTAGAATTTGAGATTTGAGAACCTCGGCGTAGTCAATAAAGAACCTTTAGCATTCGGCGTAGCCAATTAAGATTTGAAAGTTGAAATCGCCCAGTGCGTGGACTGGCAGCGCATGAGCTGGTGGCTATAGGTTTTCCAGCCGTTTTTTGGCGGGTTCGTATCCTTGCTGGGCTGCACGGAGGAACCACTGCTTGGCTTTGGCGCGGTTCTTTTCGGTGCCGATGCCTTGTTCGTGCATGATGCCGAGGTTGTATTGGGCGGCATAGTGGCCTTGCTCGGCGGCGAGGGTGTACCAGTGGAGGGCGAGGCTGTAGTTTTTGCCCACTCCTTGGCCTTCGTAGTACATGATGCCGAGGTTGTTCTGGGCATCGGGATCGCCTTGCTGGGCGGCGAGGGTGAACCACTTGTGGGCTTCTTTGTAGTTGCGCTCTGTGCCGAGGCCCTCGTTGTAGAGCACACCGAGGTTGTATTGGGCGATGGGATCGCCTGCTTCGGCTTTGGGACGATAGGTGGCCAGGGCTTTGTCGAACTGCAGTTTGTCGTGGCGGCTGATTTTGTCGCCTTTCTTGCCGCGCCGCTTGTCGGAGAAGGTGAAGTCGTTGGGTGCGGGTTTATCGACGATGATGGGTTCGAAGGTGCTGTCTTGTGCATAGGCGAGGTCGTACCACTTCTGGGCTTGGAGGGTGTCGGCCTTCACGCCTTGGCCGTTGACATAGAGCACGGCGAGGTTGTATTGGGCGGTGGGGTGTCCTTGCTCGGCGGCGAGGGTGTACCAGCGGACGGCTTGGGCGTAGTCTTGCGGTGCGCCGTAGAGTCCGAAGGCGTAGAGGGAGCCGAGATAGGCTTGGGCGTAGGCATCGCCTTGGTTGGCCACTTCGATGATGTTCTGAATATCGACCGTGTCGGTCTCGACGGTCTGGGCTGAGCAGGTCGAGAGTTGAGGGGTGAGGGTTGAGAGTTGCCAGCAGGTGGCAAGGAGCAGTGTGAGTAGTTTTTTCATTGTCTGTGGGTTAGGAGTGATAGCAAATGGGTGATGAATCGTCTGGCGCGTGTGTTGAGGAGTGAGGAGTTGGGAGTTTGGGGTGAGGGTTGTGGGGTGAGGTGTGCCACGGTGATGGCGATGTTGTCTTGTCCTCCGGCATCGAGTGCGAGTTGGAGGAGGGCATGGCAGCAGCGGCTGGGGGAGGTGTGGTGGCGGGCTACGATGCGAGCGATGGCTTCGTCGGTGTTGTAGCCGCAGAGTCCGTCGGAGCAGAGGATGAGGGTGGTGTCGGGTGTGGTGGGGATGGAGGTGGTGTCGGCGAGGGAGGAGCAATCGACATCGCCGATGGCGTGGGTGATGACGTTGCTTTCGGGGTGTGTGAAGGCTTCTTCGGGGGTGAGGGTGCCGGAGTCGATGAGTTGCTGCACGTAGGAGTGGTCGTGGGTGAGTTGGCGCAGTCCGTCGGTGGGTGTGTAGGCGTAGCAGCGGCTGTCGCCACACCAGGCGATGTGGGTGCGGTGGGGTGTGACCCAGGCCAGCACGATGGTGGTGCTCATGCCGAGGGTGTGGAAGTCTTCGATGATGTGTTGGTTGATGGCATCGTGGGCATCTTGCACGGCCTGGTGGAGCAGTTGGGCGGCGAGGTCGTCGGTGTGGGCGGCCTGGGCGGTGGCTTCGGGGGTGAGGGTCTTGGCCAGTGTCTGCATGGCGATGGCCGAGGCCACTTCTCCGGCATTGTTGCCTCCCACTCCGTCGGCCACGGCGAGCAGTGCGCCTTGTGGACTGAGGGGAAGGGAGGGAAGGGAGGTATGGTCGAATGTCCAGTCGGGATGGCTGAGGTCGGGACAGACGATGAGGGTGTCTTCGTTGTTGTCGCGCTCAAGCCCCACGTGGGTGGTTGCTGCTATGTTGATGAACACGGGAAAGGAGTTGGGAGTGGTTAGATGTCGAGTTTGGGACGGTTGGGTTTGGTGGGTGGTGCAACGACGGGCTTGGGGTTCGCTTTGGTCGTGTTGACGATGCGTATGCCGGTGTGGCCAGCCGAGGATTTTTGTACCTGGGGTTTCTGGTAGGTGACGCTGAAGGTGTAGGAGGAGGGGGGGCAACCTGTCTCGGTGACTTGCACGGTGATGGGGGTGGGGGTGCCTTCGGTGAGGCCGAAGACTTGGCAGCGATAGAGGGATTCGGACACTTTGTCGAGGGTGGATTTGTGGCCTGCCGACTGTACGCTGACGGTGTGCGGCACGTCTTTCTCGCCTGGCAGGCGTTCGGCTTTGATGCCGAAGGTGAAGGTGACGTTGCCGTTGGAGAAGATGGATTTGCCTTCGTGAACGTTGATGGTGAAGTATTTGTAGTGCCAGGCTTGTGTGGGGACAGGGATGGGGGCTGTGAGGAGTCCTTCGTAGCGCACTTGCACGGGGATGGTGATGGGGGTGGCATCGTCGGGCAGGTCGTCGGGGATGGTGAGGGTGCAGTTGTATTGGAGGGCATTGCCATCGGGGGTGTCCTTGGAGCGTTTGGAGGTGGGGTCGAACTGGATGGTGCCGTCGGCTGACGACTGGAGAGTGGCACTTGTCAGCGGAATGTGCGGAGGGGTGTCGAGTCGGAGGGTGGTGCGGAGTTTCTGATGGCGGAAGGCGAGGCCTGCACCGTCGTTGAAGGTGAAGTCGAACTGTGCCTTGGGGTCGATGGCGATGATGCCACACTTGTCGCCCACGTTGACGGCGGCGCGGTTGTTGGCACAGAGTTCGACGAGGTCGAATTGGGGAGCGAGGATTTCGGTGTCTTTGTAGTTGATGCCTTTCTTGCCTCCGCGCTCGTAGATGCTGAGGCTGGAGGTGGGGTCAGGGTCGTTGGAGGCGGTGGAGAAGGATTTGTCGATGCCTGCTCCTTGGATGGACTGGAGGATGAAGTGGGCGTTGAGGGTAATGCGGAGTTCTCCTTTCTTGCTTTGTGCCTTGAGGGTGACGGGGCCAATGGTGGCAGGGGTGATGTAGTCTTCGATGTTTCCGATGAGTTTGACGGAACTCTTGGGGTCGTCGGCTGCGGTGAGGGGTGTGAGGTTCCAGTCGGCATCGCTGAAGAGGTAGAGTTGGTTCTTGACGATGACGAGGCATTTCCCTTCTGCATTGAGGGAGGAGATGTAGTCGATGTCGGAAGGAGACACGTTACTGCCTTTGAGTTGGATGGGCGAGGGTTGCATGTCGCCGCTGACGAGGCACCATGTGGGGTTTTTCCGCTTGTCGGGCGAGGCATATTTCTTGCAGGCTGCAAGTCCGTGGAAGAAGGGGTAGGCTTCGGCGGCAGCACAGACCACCTTTCCATCTACATCGAGATAGAGGTAGTCGTTGGCTTCTTTGACGAGCAGGTTGCCTCCAGAATAGCGGGGGTATTGGTGGGCAACGCGGTAGCCTTGCAGGGGCTTGAAAGTGCCGCTGAGGGTGTAGTAGCCCGTGATGTTCTGGGTGCTGGGTTTGGTGGCCACGGCCATGTCATCGCCCACGGCATGAAGCACATCGGTGGATTTGACGAGGCACTTTCCGTCGGTGGTCATGAGCATGCTGGTGTTGGCCGAATCGACGATGACCATGTTCTGGCCAGGAGAGGCTTTGATGACATCGTAGGTGGGCGGCACTATCCAGTGGGCGATTTGTGCATGGGACGTGATGACAGCCAACTGGCAATGGGTGAGGAGGAGAAATGCAAGCAGTTTTTTCATTCTTTCTTGATGATTGATTATTCAAATGTGGCGAGGCCACGATCGATTTTCTCAATGAGCGTCTGGTCGCCGGCTATGACGGCCCACTCGCGAGAGCGGTAGAGGAAACGTTTGCCTTTCTCGTAGTTGGGCTGGTAGATGCTGTTGGGCATGACGTAGTAGCAGGCCAGTCGGTAGGTAGCGTTGGCGTTGAGGTCGGCATAGGTGGAGTCGTTCAGTTCCATGATGCGGGTGAAAAAGGCTACGGCCTTGTTGCTGTAGAGGTCGGCCTTGGGGATATAACTTTCATCCATCTCGATGCCGAGCATCCGCTTTCGGCGAACGGAAGCCGAATCGGAGTACCAGCCATAGGTGAAGGCCATCTGATAGAGTGCTGGCACGTAGTCGCGTCCTGCCAGTTTTTCCATGTCCACGATGCCTTGGTTGAGAGAGTCGAGATTTTCGCTGTCGAGATTTCTCAGGGCTTTGGCATAGAGTTCGCTGATGGGTGGTTGCTTGGTTTCTTGCACGATGACTTCGGTGGGGGCGAAGTAGCGCGAAAGTCCGTAGGAGATGCCGCCGATGAGCAATACCCCCACCACGGCGAGGGTGATGAAGAGTGCTTTCTTCGACTTGATGGGGTATTGTCTTGCCTTGGCCGACTCCATGAGTTGCTGGGCTGTGGGGCGTTTGGCCTTGTCTTTGTCGAGACAGGCGAGGATGAGCCGCTGGATGTCGGGCGAGACCTTGGGCATGGTGGGTGTGGTCGTGGCGTCTTGCATCTGTACCCATCCGCCTTCTTCGCCAAAGGGCACTTCGCCTGTCAGGATTTCGTAGAGTGTGGCTCCTACAGCCCAGATGTCGCTCTCCGGCATAGGCTCCACTTCCTCTTCGAAGCGCTCTGGTGCCATGTAGGCCATAGTGCCGCTGTTTTCCTCCTCGTAGTAGCCATGCTGTCCCCCGCGCTTGGCACTGATGCCGAAGTCGGTGATGGCGAAGTTGCCGTTGTCGTCGATGAGGATATTGCCAGGTTTGATGTCCTGATGGATGATGGGTGGCTCCAGTGCATGCAGATAGGCCAGACCAGAAGACACGTCGAGGATGTATTTCCAGATTTCGTCTTCTGTTATCTCTTTTCCGATGAGGTGTTCCGACGAGCCCATCTGGCAGAACGGAAGCACCAAATAAGGTACTTGGCGGAAGATGGAGAAGTGGGTGGGGTGGATGAGGTTGGTATGGTGGCAGTTGAACACAATCGTGTATTCGTCGCGGAAACGCTGCTCGCCCTCAATGTCGAGTGCATTGTGTGGGCGGTAAATCTTAATGGCGACGACCAGTCCATATTCGCTGGCCTCCTCCTCGCTCAGCCCGTCAATCTCGTTTGTTTTCGAAGGGTCGTTCATGGTGTGTACATCGATGGCTGTCCACACGTCGGCCGTGGCCCCGTTGGTGCTGAGTGGACGAATCAGTTTGTAGTGTCCGTCGAAAAGTTCTCCACTGTAGGCAAATTGTTCTATATCAAGCATATTGTTTACGTTAGTTCTTTGAGTTAGGAATTAGGAATTAGGAGTTAGGAGTAGAAGGAGTTGTTTTTAACTTCTTTATGACCTCTCCATTATTATTGTTAATTATTAATTATTAATTGTTCATTGTTCATTGTTCATTGTTCCTCGTCTGACTATCTTCTACTTCAGCCGCAGTTTGTCCCCCTCTTTCAGATGCGAGAAAAGAGTCAGGTTATTCATCTTCATGAGGCTGGCCACCTTGATGCCATACTCTTGTGAGATGTCGTAGATGCTCTCGTTGGGCTTCACGTGATGAAAGTCCTTTGCCCCCTCATACTTAGACTTTTTTTTGTCCAAGAAGACAATGTCGCCCTCCTTGATGTCCTCCTCACGGGTCGTTTCATTAAAATCCAGCAGTTTCTGCTTGGGGATGTCATACTTCATGGCAATGGAAGAGAGGGTCATGCCCGGATAGAGGATGGTGCAGCGCACCTCGTTGATTTCTACCACATAACGTCGGATGGCCCTATCCACACTCATCTCCTCCTCAGAGGCTTCCGACTCGTCTTGCACACACGAACTGTCGAAGACTGGCTGTGCCGCAGTTCCGTTGCCAGCCGTGCCAGCCGAAGGTCGGGTGACGATGACTGTCTTGCCAGCCCTGAGTTTTACGCCGCCATTCACGGCATAAAGTTTATAGGCATCGATGAAGCCGATGAGTGCGGCAGCATAGTTCTTGGCCGTGGCATAGCCAGCCTTCTGCAGTCCGATAGCCCAGCCGCGATAGTCATAGACACTCTTGCTGAAAAGGCTGTGGTAGCGGCTGTTGCGTTTCAGAAACTCAGAGTGGTCGCGGAACGACTCGGCAGCAGAAGCATAGACACGGAACTTGCTCTTTTGCGGCTCATCGTCCCACGCATGATAGACTGGACCTGTCCATCCGCCCAGAGCCTTGATGCCAAAGTGGTTGTTCGTGTTGCGGGTCAGGCCGCTCTTTCCCGCCCCCGATTCGAGAATGCCCTGAGCCAGGGTGATGGAGGCAGGGATGCCATAGGCACGTTCCTGGTCGAGAGCCGCCTGACTATACAGGTGTATGTACTCCCGAATGTCAGATGCCGACTGAGAAAAAGCCGCAAAAGGGAAGAAAACGAGGCTACAAAGAGCGAGCAGATATTTGAAGGGCATTGAGAATTAGCAATTAACAATTAATAATTAACAATTAACAATTAATAATTAGCAATTTTCACTTCTCAATGAATTTATACGTCCAGATTGGTGAGAGTCACGATGATAGGCATGGCGATACAAGCCTTGTTGCTGATGCGTTGCTGCATGAGGCGGTCAAACGCGATGGCGCAAGCCTGCTGATAGTTCTTGCGGTCCTTGAACTCTATGTCGATGTAGAGACCACGTTGCAGCCCTTGCTCGCCTCCAGCACCCTCAACGCTGATTTTGATGAAGATACGCTTGAACTCCTCCTTGCCAAACTCGGCCAAAATCTCCTTGCGGAGAAACGCATCAATGTCCATGCGCGTGTAGAGACGGTCTCCCGTCAGACTGTAGTAGCGCAGGAGTTCGTAGCGTTCGTCCGCACTGGCCTTGTCAGAGCCACCTGTGGCAGACACCAGCACACTCGCCTTCTGTTCCAGGAAGGGGAGTGTGCGGTTCTCCATCGAGTCGCCCCGCTGAGGCGAGTTGCCCAACTTGCCCATGGTGGTGATGAAACTCACCTTGGTGGACAGGGAAGGCGGGTATTGGTTCATGTTCTTCATCACGAACGTGCCGCTGTCAAACTTATATTTAGCATTTTGCAGGCCGACACTCTTGCCCAGCCTGTTGATGGTTTCACGCAGTTGCTTCAGCACCTCGCCGTCCTTGATGCCATTATACTCGATGAAAGCATAATAGTCGTCGATGAAACGGTTGTAGAGGTTTCGCACATCGCGATAGAGGTCACTGTTGCTGTAGCAGGCGGCATCGAAGTCGCGCACGATAATCTCGTCGGCATTGGCACTGAACCCCTGCTGCAGCGCGTCGGTGCTGGTTTCCAGAATGCGGAGGAAGAAAGCCCCCTCCTGCCCCTGCAACTTGGCGATGGGCTGAGCCTGGGTCAGCGTGAGCGAACACACATCGATGTTCGTCACAGGAACCGCATTCAGCAGCACCTGGCAGTTGTCCGGCACCTCATAGCCCTCGGGAAAGTCCAGTCGGAGCCAAACAGTGGAAGCGTCAAGACCGCCCAGCACACCGCCGTCCATCCACTGCTGAAACGAACGTGGGAACTGCCGAGCCTTAAAACGGTCGCGCTCCACCGTCTCGTCCGTGATATAGAGCAACGTAGCCCCCGCCATGCTCAGCAGACATTCCTTCCAGTTCTCCACCAACGAGAAGAACAGCCCCGAAGCCTGTTGGGCATCAAACGGCTTAGCCATCTCGATGTTCTCCATCTCCAGCATGGAGGCAAAGTCCAGTTCCTTGTCGTCAATGCCGCTATAGATGTGAGTCGGCACGATGCCGTTAGTCCCTTTGATGTAGAGCGACACCCCCTTCAGGCAATCCACCTCTGCCCCCGTTCTGATGCCCACCCACAACCGGTTCGTCTCAGGCATTTTGACCCGTGTGGTTCCCTCCTCGCTCCACAGTCTGTTGGGCGTGAGCAGATAGAGTCCCTTGTGAGGCAGCAGAGCCGTGTTGAAGATAGGCAGGTAGTTGAGCGGCGACTTGCTCAGCGGCGTTTTGTAGGCAAACGAAGCATCAGAGCCTACAAAACTGATGGCCTCGTCATATTCCCTTTTCAGGCTGGGCAGCAACACACTCACGGCAGGAGTGGCCTCCACCTTTTGGCGAGGAATGAAGTCGGTGCAGAAGCGTTCCACCAGCCGTTGGCTGATGCCATCTACATAGTCATTTATCTTTTGGGTCTCCGACACCAGCGTGACCACCATCATCTTGGCCACAGGGTCGAGTTTCGAGAAGTCGATGGACCCCACCGACAACTGTCGCAACGCCGCCATCGCTTCGTTGATACCCTTTTCAAGTTCTATATCCATATAAAAAGAATGGTTGCTTGGTTATCCTACGCTGAGTCGTACCCCTCGGCTACGATGCATCGTACCCCTCGGCTACGGTCTGTCGTACCCCTCGGCTACTATCGGTTGTGGCGCACGGTGGGTTCCACCAGAAAGACCACATTCTTATAGTAAGGGCGCATTGTGCCCAATCCATCGTCGAGGCTCCCCTCCACAGTCACATTCACCTCATACTTAGAAGCCACACGCCGTTTGCGCCGTTGCTTAGCCACCGCCGAATCCAGCCCGATAGTCACAGTCACATTCTTCAGCATCGGCTCGTAAGTGGCCAGACTGATGCGGATGCTCTCCTCACACTCCCTCTTCGTCACCTCGTTCTGAAGGCCCCCCGTGGCAGGCATGCCCGTCTGGTTCGCATTGAACTCACGATAATGCACATTGGAAAACTCATGATTCCAATACTCAAACCCAAAGTCAGGGTCGGCCACAAAACTACCTCGCGGAGTGAACACAATCAACTCAACCAGATTGTCGAGCATGGCGAAACGGTCCTCAATGTCGCGTTGCATCTGAGAACCCGAATTGAGAAAGACCAGAGGGGTGCTGATGAATTTCATATCTGTTTACCCAGCCAACTGCGCCGTGGGTCAGGCTTCGGTTCTGGTTGAGGAGCGGGAGGAGGAGGAGGAGCCGCACCCAGCAAAGCAAACTTGTCAATCTTCTCGCTGATGGCATGACACATGCCGATGCCCTGTCGGATGCGCAGATACACCTTTTGGTAGTTGTAAGGAGTCATGGCATAATTGTAGAAAGTGGCAGCATCCTCCAGATGAAGCACCTCATCCACCTCACAAGCCATGGCAAAACCACCCACCACCTTCTGGATGCAAGCCATCAGTTCCCCCGGACTCATCGTCTCGTAAGCCGTATTCGCCTCAATGAGAGCCTGCTGCACGATAGGCCAGTAGATGCCGATAGCCGTCTTCACAAGCGACTGCGCCTGCGGTTTCGTCTTCTCGTGGATAGCCTTCAGCACATCAACCAACTGCACCCTCAGTTCCTCATAGCCATGATGAGCCGAGAGGCAGAGACAAGGCGGCACAAACCGAGCCGAATCCTCCATCCAGCCATTCTCCCGCACCAGATGAGCAATCGGCATCGCATGCTCCGAAAGAGCCGACTGAGGCGTGACGACCGAAAACGAATACCGAGGCACCAACAATCCGTCCCCCGTCTCCACCCACTCCTGGGGCAGCACATTCACCACGAGAAACACCTCGTTGGCATCGTCGGGCAAAGCCACACGAGAGTCAGGCATGTCGGTCAGGCCGCCAGCCATCCGAAGGTCGATGACATCGCCGGCACGAGTCACCGCCAGCAAACAAAGCGAAGCCACCTCCACAGCGTCGGCAGCCACATTGAGCGACAATTGGAAGGGACGCAGCGCGGGCAGCAGCCCGAAGCGGCCCGAAGCCGCCAACGCCACCGCCTGCCCCACCGCCTGCGCCGTGCAGTCATCAGCCGTCCGCAGCACCTCATCCGTCAGGCGCATCCCCTTTTTCCAGTTCATTCTTTTAGGCATAATATCTTAGATGTTTACGTTATAGTTCAAGTAATGAGGAACGCCCTCCTCCCCCAGACAGACAGGAGACCCATCGCACGACACATCGAAAAGCAAATCCTCCTCGACAGAAAGGAAATAATCCTTCACAAACAGACGCAACCCCTCCAGTTCGTCGAGAAACCCCAAGAGCCCCTCGCCACACTCCTGCTCAGACCAGTAATGCACCCTGTAGCACACCACCGACTCAGCATACACATTGCCCACAAATCCCTCACCCACCTCCATTTCCACACCGTCCGCATAGCGAGGCATCGAGTCTTCAAGCCATCGGCCATCAGCCCCCCTGTCCATAGCCAGCCCCTCCTCCAAGAAAATCTTGCGCAACATCAACGTCAATAACGTCCTGTTGCCCCTGACAAAACGGCATTGAGGCAAGAAAGGCAACAGTTTGCGGACGAAGCGGTTGCCACGCTGCTGCTCAGTGATAGAGTCGCCCAAAATCCGCTGCATGACCACGTCCTCCTTCGCATAAACCTCAATCTTTTCCCTCACCTGCGACCTGAGCCTCACCAGCAGCACATCGATAGGAGCGAAAAACCGATAAGCATTCTCCATCTCCTCCGCCTGCTCCTCCAACTGCTGCTCAAAGCGTTCCTTCTCCTCCGACTTAGGCAGATTGTCAAAACGGTCGATAGGGTGAAACATACACTCTGGCAGCGCATTATAGAGACTATTGCGGCCCAGCGTCAAGTGCAAGCCACCGCCAGCCAGTTGCTCCATCTCCACCACATCGCAGTAAGAATTGCGCTTATGCAAACCACTAAAAGAAACCTTGCATTCCCCCTCGGGAAAATAAGCCATCAACACCTCCGCATTGATGTCGGCAGGCAGCAGTTGGGGTACATTCACAATCGTTAATCGTTAATTGTTAAGTAGGTGAACAAAAATAGTTTATATGATGCGGCAAGCCGCATTTTTCTCGGACAATAATTACCAATAATTTCCAATAATTGGTTCCAATAATAATTATTACGTGAGTTCGATATAACTTTGGGTTTGCCTCTCCGAGGCAGAAATCATACAAAATCTATTCAAAATCTTTCAAAATTCTATTTTTACTTGTAAGATTTGTAAAGATTTGAAAGATTTCTCGCAAAGCGATTCCTTACACCGAATTGGCGTTAATTATTGGATAAAATTAT
>DGSP01000025.1:124786-137693 GCA_002393555.1 Prevotellaceae bacterium UBA4359 | reverse complement strand
ATTATTGGTAATTATTGTCCGAGAAGACAAGCCGCTTGCGGCGAAAAGAAGAGACATCATTGTATAAGATAATTTTGTGTGGTTACTTAATTGTAAATTGCAAATTGCCAATTGTCAATCAATGTCATACAAGTGTGCATCGTTCGTCAACTCCACATGATAGACTCCTTTTTCCGTGGTCACTTCGACTACGTCATAAGGGGGGAAACCAATCTCTTGCAGAGTCAGGTTCATGTAGGGGAATCGTTCGCCGATATTCTCGAAGAAGTGCTTGTGAATGAGTGTCTTATAACTTAGTTGACGCAGTTCTTTGTTGGCCTTGATGTAAGCGTCCAACTTCGATTCCGGCACCATCACCTCAAACTCCTTCTGTGGATGGTCTGTAGCAATGACATCGATGAACTTGTTGTTGCGCATGTTGAGTTCCACCTCCGTCACAGCCAGCAGAGACTTGACCTGCTCCATGGTTTCCTTCATAGTCAGCGAGGCCGAAAGTCCCTCTCCCTTCTCGATGTTGTCCCACCGCTCATGTGCCGGACAATTACTCTTCCACGAAGCAAACTTGTAGATATTCATCGAGTTGGTCATACCCTCATAGCGCAGCATCTTTCCCTGCAGCGTCTTGAACGGTGTGGGGGCGTTGTCGTCTTGGTGGATGACCTTCATCGCCTCCTGCACCTGCAGCGCGCCCACAATCGAAGCACTGATGGGGGTGGTGGCCACACGCCCCTCCTTGCCCTGTGTGCGCACCACGTCGGCACATCCCGTGCGCAGCATGATGTTGTTGAACTCCTCGCGCGACAGCCCACACTCATAACAGCAGACACCAGGAGCATACACCCTCACCGCTCCCGTCAGATTCTCGATGCTGCCGTCAATCCAGGTCTTGCCAGCCCTCATGCAGAGGCGGTTCAACTGATAGCGCGCAATGCGGCTGTCCAGACAGCCAATCACCACATCCACAGAACGGTACAGCCCAAAGCCCACCTCGGAAAAGAGGTTGCCCACGATGGGAGTCACCTTGATTTGGGGGTTAATCTCCATCGCTCGCCGAGCCACCACCTCCGCCTTGTAGGAATGGGCCATCGCATCACTCTCGCGAAACAGTACCGAACGAGTCAGGTTGGAAATCTCTATCTGGTCGAAATCCACCACATAGATGTGTCCCACCCCAAACAGAGCCAGATTCTTCACCACCTCATTGCCCAAAGCACCCGCACCAGCCACCAGCACACGGGCATTCTTCACCTTCTCTTTCTTGAACCAAGAGAGCAGGGTATAAACCCCATCCCCCCATTCGTAAGTCAGTTTCACTTCAGCCATTCTACCAAAAACTCTAAAAATGCCTCTCTGGACTCCCCATAGATACCCTCTCCAACTCCCCCTGTGAGGGGGAGAGCACCATCCGGCCTGGAGTCACCCTCCCCCTCACAGGGGGAGGGCTGGGGAGAGGGTATGGAGGATATTAGTTTTCCACATATTCAAAAATCGTGTCACCCACCTTGAAGGTGTCGCCATTGGAAAGCACCATCGCCTTGCCCACGGGAAGTTCGGTGCGCACGTTATATTCCACACCCGGTGCGAGAGGCTTCACCATAGGCAGCATCTTCGCCTTGTCGATGTAGAGTTTCACATGCTCCTTAGCCACCTTGCTGCTCTTCTCCCAGTTCATCTGCACCTCACACTCGCCCGTCATGCCGATGCTCACCTTGTTGCCGCCACCCGTCGCATTCATCCACTTGTGGATAGGAATGCGCTGACCAGCCTTCACACCGTTCTTGATGACAAGGAAATACTTCTCAGCCAGCATGCGCACCGTCACCAGCGACGCACCCAGACCGCCACCGTAGATGATGAAGTCGAGCAGCATGTTCATCCAGCCATACTTGCCGCTGATGCTGCCACTGAAGTAGAGCACGATGAAGCCGATGATAGCCGAACACAGACCACCGATGAAAGCACTCTTCAGCGGAATGGACGACTTGATGGTGAGGCTCAGAGCCGTGCAGATGGAGAAGAGGATGTAGGCAGGCAGCGAACAGTACCAAGGAATGTAGGTCGTGCCCACAGCCGAGAGCAGCAAGCAGAAAATGATGCCACCCACAGCAAAAGCAGCCATGCCGACGATGCCGGTGAGGAGTGACAGACCCAAGATTTTCAGGTAAATCATGGCGTTCTTATTGCGATATTCATCGTTGAAGCGGAACACCAGCGAGAGGAAGAAGCCCAGCAGCAAGCCCACCGTGAGGAAGGCCGACACCTTGCCCGAGCAGTCCTCAGAGAAGTTGCCCGCCTGCTCTTGGTTCAGGAAGAAAGTCTTGGCAAACACATCGCCAATGGCAGGGAACAGACCGCGCCCCGTCAACTCGAAGATAATCCAACTCACCAAGCCAGCAAGAATGCCCGAGAAGACCTGCATGCTCTCACGCATGGACGACGCGCTGAACATATCCTTCAAATCGACATGCTCCTGAATGCCATCCTTGCAGTTCTGTCCATACTCCACACACTTGTAGCCATTCTGTTGCCAGCAACCCACGTGGATGATGTGCTTACACTTCATCACCACCCAGTCGCCCGGCTCGATGTTCTGTCGGCAGTAGGTGCAGATGCGTCGCTGCACGTTCTCTTCTGGCACATATTTCTTATAATACTTGGCGGCAAAACTCTTCGACTTGAAGAAAGGCACCAGCACCTTCATCACGAGGAAGAAGAACACGATGGTGAGCAGAGCCACCAGAACAGCCACCAGACACTTCGTCACGGCATCGCCCGCACTCTCCTCGTGCAGAGGCCATGGGGTTTCAGCCGTACCGATAGAGTAGTCGCCCTCACCAGCCACCATGCCTTTCCACTCAGCCGAATAGGCCACGCGCCCCGTGTATGCCTTCCCCTCAGTGGCGCGATAGGTGAAGGCAAAGTCATACATGGCATCCTTCACCACCTGCTGGAAGTTGCTCAGCACATGGCTCAGGTCATCAGAGGGGATGTAACTGCCCTTGCGCTCTTTCAGCACATTGCCATTGGCATCGCGAGGAGCCGAAACGCCCTGCAGCGTCAACTCCACGTTCTCGTCCATGCCCTCTCCTGTGTAGTAGAAAGCATATACCCGTGGCACCAAGTTGGCCACATTGCCTTGGTAGTCAGTCACCTCCACAAATGAAATGGCTTCATCGGAAGGCCGCTTGTTGCCCTCGGTGAAGATAAACAGAATATTCTTGTCCTTTGCCTTTTGAGCCCGTTCCGTGATGCTGGAGTTGCGCATATAGCCCTCGGCGGTGTTCACTTCACCCTCCATCTCAGCCCCCTTCCTGTTAAATTCGGCCAGTTTGGCATAAAGCGCACCATAGAAAAACTTATTTTCAGAATGAGCCTTAAACTTCGGCTCAAAACTCATCAGATTCTGCCGGGTCACCAGTTGGCTCGCCGTCACGTCGTCGCCAAAGAAAGATAGATAGACGCTGCTGTCGGGCGCACACTCCACCAGTTGGCCAAAAGCCTCAAAAATCTGCCCCTTCCCCTCTTCGGGTATGCTCAAATCGACGAGTACGGAGAACGTGAAGTCCGACGGAATTCTCTGACCAGAACTGACAAACGAAATCTTTCGGCGATCGGGCGAAATAATTGCCTTTTCCTCATACACCACCAGATACTTCTCCAAGTCGCTGGGAGAAAGGTCTTTACAGGAATTGCCCTGACTGTCCATCACCTTCATGAACAGCGTGATGCTGTCCTTCCCGATGCCATACTCATACTTTTTGTCGCAGAACTCAATCCGCGACACATCTTGTGCTGCAGCGTTCAGCACCAAGGCGCACAGCGCGCCCATCAACCATAATCTCTTCGTCATATAGATAGAAAATGTTTAATTGGCAGAAGCAGTCCCCTCCTCCTTCTTCTCTTCCTCCTCTTCCTCCTGAGCAGAAGAGTACTCTTGAGAGTTGAGGCTTTCTTGCGCCCAAGCGTACCACTCTTTCAGCGAGTACATCTGGGTGAGTTCGTTCTTCGAGTTGACGTTGCCATCGCGACGGAACGTGAAGATGCCCACATCCTCCTTCGGCGTGAGTGTATCGACCACGATACCCACCAAGAAGTTGGGGTGGGTGGGGTGTTTCAACTGCATCTGCACACTCAGGTCGTAGTTGCTGAAGAAGACAGACAACCCCGGATGGGAGTGAACCCAGCAAGTGAGGTCATACTGCATGTTTGTCTCGCGGCGCAGGCGGCGCAACTGTTCCAGCACACTCAACTTGATTTTGCCGCCGAAGTTCAGTTCATACTCTTTGAACACCGCATCGTCGCCGGGCAGCACAATCTGCTCCAGCGAGATATAGTATTCGTTGCTCTCGTTGTCGTGTACCCATCGGCCCAGCACCATGCAGCCATACTCCTTGGCGTTGTTGCGGTCGGCACGGTCGGGGGCATACATGTCGTAGAGTGCCACGATGCAGGAGTCCTTGATGTAGAGTCTTCTCACTGCCGACTCTTGGCAGAAGTCGATGGCATCAATCTTGAGATAATGGGGATTCTCTATCACGTCTTCGAGGCTCTGCTTTTTTAGGATGGTGGCTGTCTTGCGGCGCACTACGATTCCGGGGTCTTTGTTGGTGGTGGGTGTGGGGTGTGGCTGGGGACGCACGTTGCCGCCCGAACGTCGCTTGCTGACTATCCACACGAGGATGATGACACAAATCAATACGACTACGATGACTGCTACCATGGGCCAACTGAGGGTGCTGAGGGGAATGGCTTCTTGCTCGCTGTTGAGTTCGCGTTCCAGCAGGTTGAGGTTGGTTTCGCAGATGCCGGTGCGGTCGTTCAATACTGCCATCATGCTGTCGCGACACACCTTCTCGTCCTCAATGCCTTGGTCGGCATAGCGCAGCAAGAAGTCGTCAATCATGGCGTATGCACTGTTCTGGTAGTACTGCAGCGACCCCTTCTGACGCTTCAGGTAATTCTGCAGGTCATGTTCCTTGATGTAGGCATCTTTGTCTGACCAGTTCTGCAGGCACTTGATGTGTTCCCTCAGTTCGTCGTTGAGGGCATCCATGTTCTCTTCGTTCAGATAGGGAACAGCCTCCACATGTTCGCGGAAGTCGGCGATAACCTTAGCGTTATCTACTTGCTTAGCCGACACTTGCAGGCTCAAAGTCGAGAGAATGCCTGTCAGCAGTCCTAAAAAAAGTCTCTTTTTCATTGTGTGTATAATCAGTGCTATGTGATTACTTTTTGGATGAGTCGCCACGCTTAGCCAATCTCTTATATTTGGCTGGAATGGCATCGTTCAGCGACGTGTGGTTGGGCGCTGTCTGTGAGGGAGTTTGTGGCAGTGGAGTCCTTGGCGATGAGGCTTGAGGTCTCGGTGTTGAGGTCTGCCCTGTCGATGGAGCCGATGTGCCAGTGCGTGGTTTGGGCTTCAGGGTGCGGTATGCAGGTCTGGTTTGTGTGGCTGCCGTAGCGGCTTCTGGTTGGCTTGGTTCGGTTGGTGTTGTGTCGTCTGCCTGTCCACTCTTGCCTGCTCTCAGGTTCATCAGCCTCTGCTTAGCCGCTTCGGCTTCCTTACTCAAGGCTGCCACCTGCTGTTGTGCCCGGCTTTTAGCCGCTGACACGTCGTGCATGGTCTTGGTCACATTGTCTACGCCTGGAATCTTGCCTTTGTCCAGCCCTGATATTCCTGCCACACCTGCGGCTCCTGCCATGTTTGGCATCTGTGAGTCACCTCCCATCTGCTGTTGGGCCATCTTCATCATGTTCTCCATCATCGCCTTCTGCTGGTTCTGCAGTTTGCGCTGATTGAGCATCTGCATGATTTGTTTGCCGCCCAAGAAGGCCAACACTAGTCCTGCTATACCACCGCCAATCCACATCATATTTTTCTTCTCCTCTTCCGACTTGGCCATCTGTGCTGCCTGGATAGAGTCATTGCGTGCTTGGGCAGCCTGAGCCGCTTGTGCAGCCTGTGCGGCTTGAGCCGCCTGACCTGCTTTGGCCTCGCCCGCTAACTCTTTCTTCTTGGCATCGTAGAGAGCCAGCGCAGCGGTGATGACCTTTGTGGCCTCCTCGTCTGTCACCTTGAAGCGCAGTTCGCGCAGCATCGAGGCTTCGTGGGTCAGGTCTTCGTCGAAGGGATACTCTGTCGCATCCTCCAGCATGTTTGTCAGGCTGTTGGCACGGATGAGGGCTTCGTCGGTCGGCGAGAGTCCTTCATCTACCAGTTCTTCGGATGTGATGACTTGGTCGCCAATCTGTTGGATGTCCATGGCATTGGCCGCACGAACTTCTCCGTTTCCACTGCCCGGTCCACTTCTTCCTGTTTTGCTGCCGCTGTTGCTTTTCTTGGCTTGCTTGCTGCTCAGGGCGAGTGTGCCACACTGAACGAACACTTTGTAGTGGCGTTTACCCTCGTAGTTGGCCAGATAGAGAGGAAGGTTCAGTTGGGCTTCTTCGCCTTTCGCCACAGAGAACTGTAGGGAAGGGTTGTCGTTCAGAAAGAAATAGCCGTCGCTCGAACGGGAATACTTCACATTGGCTGGCACCATGAAGGCGTTGGTCTCCATGCCGTCGAACTTCATGTCGCTGTAGTTGCCGTTACGGTCGAAGAACACCACCGTCACTTCGTCCAGTTTCTTGTATTTCTTCTGATGCTTCTGTCCCAGTTTCTTCTGCACGTTGGTGAAGCGGACAGTCATCTGCCCGTCGGCATTGGTGACGTTGTAGGTCAGGATGATGCGGTCGCCACTCTCCGAGAAGAGGGTGTCCTTCACCTCACGAGCCGAGGTCGTGACAGAGAAGAGTAGAAGCAGAATGGTGGCCAGCGTGATGGTCTTTGTCATAGGTCTGTCGCAAAAGGGTATCGCCCAGCGCGTGGGCTGGTCGCCCAGCGCGTGGGCTGGTTAGAGGTTGGAGATTCGGTTGTAGCGTTCGTTGATTTTGCTTTTATATTCGTTGCCGCTCTTCCATGCTGAGGCGTGTTTGCTGCAGGAGGGGTCGGTGCAGCACTTGTAGAGTGCGTTCACTTCGTTGATAACTTTTGCCTTGGCTGCCTTGCGGTCGCTGCTGGTGTAGATTTTCTTGTAGTAGTCGTCCATCTTGTGGTAGATTTGCTGGAGCGAGAGGTTGCAATAGCCGCAGTTGTGTCCGCCACTGCCTGGGTTGGGCTTGCCGTGGCGGCGGCAGTCGCCTTCGCGGCTGCTCAGGTCGATGGCGTCGAGTTTGGCTTTCAGTGCTGTGTAGCGGATGTAGCCGCCATCTTCTTCTTTCCAGTTGTGGTCGGCGATGATTTTGTCGATTTCGGCTTTGGCATCTTCGATTTTCTTGATGTAGGGTGCTTTCTGCTTTTCGAGCGAGGTGCGGTGTCGGGGGTTGGTGCAGAAGAGTTGTCGGCTTATTTCTTTCTCGATGTCGTGGTATTTGTCTTCGATGGCTACATATTCTGCACTGGGTTTCAGTTCGGCCTCGATGTTCAGTTCTATCACTTGTTTCTCAAGCAGCAGCACTTTTTTCTTTCCTTTGTATTTGGCGATGTAGATGGGGATGCGGCATGTGGTCGGCTCTTCGTTTTCCACTTGCACTTCGGTCAGTTGGACTTTGTCGGAGGGGGTGACCAGTTGCACTTGCTCCATGGGCGATTCGCAGGGGTCTATCATGCGGTTTTTGGCTGCACCGCCGAAGGTCTTGTCGAACACGATGGACATGGTCTTTGATTGCTTCTTGATGGCTTTCTCGGTGTAGGCTCGGTCGAACACGATGAGCACTTTCGATTCGTCGAGGTTTTCCAGTTCTATGGTCACGGTGCCTGTTTCGCTCTCGTCGGAGTGGAGCCGCACGAAGAGGTTGCAGAATCCTAACTCTATGGTCTTTTCGGTGTCGTCGTTGCTCACGATGACTTTCTTCTGCTCGTCGGCCATGGCCAGAAGGCTGCTCAGGCTGAGGAGGAATGTCAGCAGGAATATTTTTTTCATTCTGTGGATGGTTTGTGGGGTGGGTGGGTTAGATGCTCAGTGAGATTTTGGGCTTGGCGGGTGCTGCTTCGGTGGTGGGGGCTGTGGGAAGGGGTTTGGGAGGTGCGGCTTCGGGCATGTCTTGTGTGAACTTCACCCAGTCGTTGGGTTCGCCTTCTTCGCGCACCCACTCGGCCACGCCTTGGTCTTCGGGGTAGGGGTAGGTGTTGGCGGCATGGTACATCTGATATTTCAGATAGCGTTCCACGCGCAGGACGAGGTCTTTGATGGAGGCCAGCACTCCCATCTCCTTGATGGTGAGGCACACGTGGCCCTTGAAACTGCCCGAATAGCGGATGTTGGGGTGCCACACGTCGGTGATGAAGGTGAAGACGGGGTTGCCGTCGGCTGAGGGGTAGTTGTTGGGCAGCACTACGCTCATCTTGTGCAGATAGCCAAAGATGGGTTTGCGGGGTGGCTCGGTGTCTTCCACTCCGACGATGGACTTCACTCTGTACCATATTTCATACTCGGTGGGCAGTCCTGTGGCGTTCTTGCGGCGGATGATGTAGGAGAGTGAGGGCTTGCGGATGTCGGGGCTGTTGGCGCGACGCTTGCAGCACACGGCATCTAACTCTTTCCATTCTTGGAGCAGGCGCGCATCGCGGCCTGAGAGTTCTTTATCTTCAAATTTGTTGATTGCTGGATTCATAGGGGTCTGTTTTGGGTTTGGGGTGAATGGAATCGTTTTAGCCGGCAATGGGTACAGAGATGAGGTGCAGATGATCCATGGGCTGGATGTCGTAGTCGATGAGGGCCATCTCGCGGCCTTCCTCGTCCTCAAACTCCAGGATGGCGGGTTCTTCGTCGTCCTCCATCAGTTTGCCCAGCAGGTACTGGATGGGGTTGCCGCCATTGTCCATCTTGGGCAGTTCGAATACTTGCACGATGCTGTTGATTTGGTCGCGAATGGTCTTGTTGGGGTCGGTCACTTTCACTTCAATCTCGTCGTAAGATGTGCCGTCTATCGTCAGCAGGACGATAAACTCTTCCTGATAAAATTCTTGGTCTGTCATAGTAGTGTATGTTTTGTTGTTGTTGAATACGATAATAGATGAGACGTTTTTCCCTTTTGGCTATAGGTAGGCATCGAACTCGTCGGGGGGCAGTCCTGTGGCGGCCTTGGCTATGTCGGCGTTGGTTTCGTAGCGCTCTGGCTCGTCGCTCTTGAACCAAGATTTCACTTTGTCGGACACTCCTTTCTCTACGATGTTGTCGGCGGTGTCGCCGATGTTTTTCATTGTGTTCTTGCCTACGCTCTGTTGTGTGGAATTGCCGATAATGTCACGGTTCAGGAATCGTCCCACACGTGAGTCGGCTACCTCTTGTGCTTTCTTTCCTATTTTGCTGTTGTCGATGACATCGGCTGCTTTCTGGGCGACTCCTTCCACTTTCTGTGCTATCTCGCCTGTGTTGGTGCCCATTTTTCCAAGGACTTTGTCGGCAGGCTTTTTGAGGAGACCTCCTACTTTCTTTACTTTCTTGAAGGGGATGAAATCTACGGCGGCATCGACATATTTGCCGTTGTAAACTTTGCCAAGTGCCTCGACCACGTTGAGACCTGTTCCCCAGGGGGTGAGGGAGGCGATGGTGGTGGTGGCTTCGAGCCATCCGGGCAGTTGGTAGTTGCTCTCCAGGGGTTTGCATGGCACGGCGATGGGGGCGGATACGCCCTGACCGGAATGGACTACCTGTATGTTGCCTCCGAAGGAGCAGAGGAGTGTGCAGGTCTTGGTGATGTAGCGGCTCGTTTTGTTCACTACATTGTTGAAGGGTGGAATCCAGCCTGTGATGGCTTGTACACCGGGGCATGGCGCGGGGGTGAGTGTGCCCATGGCCGCTATGGTGGCTGATTGCACGGCTGGGTTGAGGATGCTGGTGCACATGCCGAAGGGGGGGATGTTGACCATCGGTGCTTTGTCTTGTATGGTGGCCATCTTGTTGAAGCCGATGGATGCTCTGGTGGGGTCAACGACGGTGAGGATGGAGGTCATGAGTCCGAAGGGGCATCGGAGGATGGCGTTCTGTGTGACGTAGGGGATGCCTGCCTGGTCTTTTACGGAGTCTATCATGGGGTAGGTCGGGAGGGGGATTAGTTGAGTTGGACTTGCAGGCCCTTGATGGTGACGCTGGTGGTGCCTGATATGTTGACACTTTCGGTGGAGGTGATGTTGGTCTCGAAACTGGCTGATATGTTGACATTGGTGCTTCCCTTGATGGCAACTTCGCCTAAGCGTGACCTGACTTTCAGTGCATTGTCACTTTTAATTTCGAGTTCGGAGGTGTCGGCGGTGATGGAGCAGCCCATGTTGTCCAAGCCTTCGGGATGTACTTTGATGTAGTATTCTTGGGCATCGAGTTGGTAGTAGGGGGATTCCACGCGTCGCCTCCTGGTGGTGAGCATGCTGAGCATTTCTGCTTTTGTCTTTTGTTGGAAGCCGACATAGTTGTAGTGGTTGTAGGCCACGTTGAGGAGGAAGCAACCTTCGTCACCTTCGTCCAGAGAGTAGCCGTCGCTGGGTTTGCCCACGTTGATTTTCATGTTTCGGCCTGCGTTCATCACGATGTCGCGGTCGGCTCTCAGTTCGATGTTGCCCTTGGAGTGGAGGCGGATGAGTTTCTTGTCGGTGTCGAAGGTGAGTTCGTAGTTGAGGGTCTTGCTGTCGTAGATTTTGATGAATCCGCCTTCGTCGCCGCTGGACTTGTCGTGTACTTCGATGGTGTGGCCGCTGTAGGTGCGGATGGCTTTGATGTGGTTGTCGTTGCCTTCGTACCATTTTTCATCGACTGTTTCTTCGGAGGTGAAGCGGGTGCCGATGACTTGGGGGCGTTCGAAGTTGCCTTCCTCGAAGTCGATGAGTACTTGACTGAATTTTTCGGGGATGAGGTGGATGCCGCCTTGGTTGAGTTCGTAGGGTTGCACGACGTGTATCCAGGGTGTGGTTCCGTTCTTGTGGCCACGATGGTATTTGCCTACTTGCCAGGGGAATCGCACTTTGACGCGTCCCCAGTGTTTGGGGTCTTCGGTATCGACTACTTCGGCCATGATGGGGTGGAGGCAGACGGGGTGGATGGGGCCATCGTCGTAGGGCGGATGGGGGAAGGCGGCTGTGATGCCTTTGAACTGGTTGGTGTATTGTTCGTTGGCCTTGAAGGTGTGGGTCACTTGGGTGACGAGTATTTCGTCTTGGCTGACTTCGCTTTTGCTGTTGGTGTCGCTGCTGTTGAGGTAGTTGTCTTTGATGTTGAGTCGGGTGCCTATTTTCAGTCTGGAGCAGTAGGTCTGGCCTTCGTAGATGAGCATGTTGGAACGTTGGCGCAGCATGGGCGATTGCTGGTCTTGGCTGAAGATGGGTGGCTCGATGTTGTCTTTCTCGATGTCGCTGTCTGACTCGAGTGTGGCGGCTCCAATCTGGCTGGTGGGGTGGGGATAGTTGTCTTTGGAGGCTTTGAAGGTGGCGTCGCTGAGGGTGTTGCCGGTGTCTTCCTTGTTTTCAGAGCCGTAGTCGTGGGCTTTGAGCATGGTGTTGTAGCCGAGGCCGATGACGGAGAAGTTGGGGTGGAAGGTCTGGAGGCGCACTCCGTATTGGGGGATGTCGCGGCTCGGATAGACGAGTTGGACGGTTTCGGAGTTGCTGATTTTGCCGAAGTGGAGGGTTTTGCCTGTGCTGTAGAACCACTCGCTGTAGCGGCGGGCCATGCGGCGCAGGAAGTCGTAGTTGTTTTCGTTGTATTTGCCTGTGTAGAAGATGGTTTCGTCAAATTCGGGCGACACTTGTTGGGTGTCGAGTTTGGCGATGTCGTAGATGGCTTTGACGATGTTGGCGAGTTTTTCTTCGTTGAAGATTTCGCATCGGGGATGGTCGATGAGGGCGGCATCCATGCTGAGGGCTTCGACCAGAATGGCTTGGCGGCTTTCGATGCGGCTTGAGGTGGCTTGTGTGATGAACCCTTCGAACTCAATGTCGGCTGTCTGGCCTTCGGTGTTGGCGTTGGAGATTTCTTTTTCTGTGGCTTCGGTCTGCAGGGTGAGTTCGACTCTCTTGCCGATGAGGTGGGAGCAGATGGAGAACTGGGGTTCGCTGATGTCTTCCTTGGGGTCTTTGAACAGGGTGAAGGTGAGGCGGTTGGGCTGCATGAGTTTCTGCTCCAGTTTGAAGTTGTCGAAGTGGTAGCGTGCGCCTCCAATGTCCATCTTGAACTTGTTCGAGTTGGTGTCGCCTATGCTGATGGCTATGTTTTTGACGGATACTGACATCTTTGGGGGGGATTGATGGTGTGTGTTTTTGTTTCTTTTTAGGTCCACTCGTTGTCGTATTCGGCGATGTCGTTGGCTCCCATCTTGATTTTCTCGGCGGCGATGGTGACGGTGGTGCGCATGAGGAGGCTGTCGCTGTCGTTGAAGTGGTCTTGGAGTTCGATGCAGTAGGCGTTCTCGAACTGGAGGGTCTTGTAACTGCGCTTGTTGTTGCTTGAATAGACGACGAACTTGAAGTAGCCGGACTGGACTTCGGTCTTGCTGAACATCCAGCGATAGAAGAACATGCTGTCGTCGCTGAGGGAGGGCATGATGAAAGTGATGGCTCCACCGCGTGGTCGGGTGGAGGGTTTGCCGGTGTCATCGACTTGTTGGGAGAACTTGTAGGTGCAATCGACGATGTTGAATTTGCGGTTGCCGATTTTGAGCATGCCGTGGAAGGCTGAGTCGTCCATGTCGGCTGCGCTGGGTGCGTTGGCTCCCATGATGCCTGCTGCCATGCCTGCCACGGTTGCTTCGGTGCGGTCGGTGAGGGTGTTGAGGTCGCCCAGCATATCGTCTATGGCTCCTGTGACGGCTTGCTTGGCCTCGTTGTAGGCATCACTGACGGCTTGCTTGGCTTCGTTGTAGGCATCTGCTACGGCTT
>DGSP01000025.1:52916-124662 GCA_002393555.1 Prevotellaceae bacterium UBA4359 | reverse complement strand
CGGCTTGCTTGGCCTCGTTGTAGGCTTCACTGACAGCCTCCTTGGCTTCGTTGTAGGCTTCACTGACAGCCTCCTTGGCTTCGTTGTAGGCTTCACTGACTGCCTCCTTGGCTTCGTCGTAGGCATCGCTGACGGCTTGCTTGGCTTCGTTGTAGGCATCGCCAATGGCTTGCTTCGTCTCTTCGTAGGCATCTGCTACGGCCTGTTTGGCTTCTTCGTAGGCTTCACCTGCCTTGTCTTTGATGTCGTTGTAGGCTTCACTGACTGCCTCCTTGGCATTTTCGTAGGCTTCGCTGGCGGCATCTTGCAGTTCGTTGAGTTTTTCTTCGGCTGCCTGTTGCAGTTCTCCTACTTTCTGGCTCGCTGCCTCTTGCAGTTCGCCTAATTTGTCGGAGGCCGCCTGCTGCAGTTCCTCGGCTTTGGCTTGCAGGTCGCCGAGTTTCTCTTGGGCTGCTTCCTGAATGCCGTTGACGGTGTTGCTGATGGACTCTTGGGCATTGGCAAGGGCTTCGGAGGCTTGGTTTTTCAGTCCTTCTGCCGCTTCTTTGGCTTGGTTGACAGCGTCTTGAGCGGCTTCCTTGGCTTGGTTGGCTACGTCTTGTGCCATCTCTTTGGCTTGGCTGGCTGCGTTCTGGGCTGCCTCCTTGGCCTGACTGACGGCTTCTTGCGCAGTCTCCTTGGCTTGATTGACGGCATCCTGAGCGGCTTCCTTGGCTTGGTTGACAGCATCCTGTGCCGCATCTTTGGCCTGCTGGGCTGCCTCTTGTGCCGTTTCTTTGGCTTGGTTGACGGCACTCTGTGCGGTTTCTTTGGCCTGCTGGGCTGCATCTTGTGCCGCTTGCTTGGCTGAATTGACCGCACTTTGTGCTTGTTCCTTGAAGGCTGTAGCCTGCTCCTTCACGGAATCTACAGCACTGTTCATGGCTCCTTTCGCTTCGTTGAGGGCATCTCCTGCTGCACTTTGTGCATGATGGACAGCCTCACTAAACGTGCTTTGGGCATTTTGAGCGGCCTCGCTCATGGCATTTTGGGCATTGTTAAATGCTTGTCCTGCAGTGTCTTGAACGCTGCTAAATGCTTTCCCTGCTGTGTTTTGGGCTTGCTGTGCAGCATGTTCCATACTTTTTGCAGCATGTTCCACACCTTTTGCGGCGTGTTCGGCACCTTTCATGGCCCCATTTACTGCCTTTTCTGCTCCTTTTGCCGCCTTTTCAGCACCGTCGAACAATTCTGAAAATTCGTTATTGCCAAAGATATCCGATATGTCCATAGGTTATAGTTTTTTCGTGGTGTTTTTCATGGATGGGAAAAAGGTTGGGGACAGAAGACAAGGCTTCTCTCCGTCGAGTTGCCTTGGGGAGGTGGTGGCCTTGTCTTCTGTCCTTTACATGACTGAGAATGACTTAGTTGTCAATAGTCCAGCGGTTGTTGTGACGGGCATTGCCGATGGCGATTTCCTTGGCAGAGATGGTGAACTCTTCATACTGCTGAGTCTCGTTCTTGTTGTCGTAGGTTTCAGCATATTCCACCATGTAGCCCTCCTTGAAGTCGAGGTGCTTCATTTCGCCGCCTTGGCGGTTAGGCCAAGAGATGGTGCCGCTCTTGCTCATGTAGGTGTCGCACATCCACTCGAGCAGGTCGGTGTTGCCGTCGTCGTTTGACTTCACTTTGAAATAGATTTTCCCACCGCGTGTTGTGCCTGTAGGCTGACCTTCCACGTCAGTCTGTTGGCTCAGTTCATAACGCACGTACATTACCTCACGCTCCTGGATGCCGTCGGCGTTGAGGGTGACAGTTCTTGTTGCCATAATACTTTAGAGTTTTTTTAGATGTTATTAAATAGGATTTGAAAATAGGGTTGATTGACTTCTTCCGTGCCTCGCCGGGTGTTGCCTGTAAGGCTGTGTTAGACTATCGGGAGGCAAAAAGGTTTAATCGCCGGATTTTTACTGTACGCTCTGATCCCATTCCACGCCAGCATCGCCGTTGTGGCCAGTGAGTTCGATGAAGAAGTTCTTGGCGGCGAAGAATGGCTTGAGTTCCACCTCAATCTTGATGTCCTTCGTCTTGGGGTCTTGGTTGATGCCCTTCAGGTTGTAGTTCTCGATGAGTTTGCCTGGACCCTTGTAGTCGCTCAAGAAGTCGTGTACAGCCTGCTGCAGTTCTGCCTTCACCGAAGAGTTCCAGTTGATGAATGCCTCGTCGTTGAAGAAATTCTGGAACACCTTGCCAATCCAGTCGAACACACGCACGATGGGATACTCCTGCAGACCGATTGTGGCACCATTGTAGAGCGAACGGTTGGAGAAAGCCATGGTGCGGCCATCCTCTTCCACCATCGGGATGACACCCTGGTCGATGAGTGCGGCAATTTCCGACTTGCGCAGGTCGAGACGTGCGCCCTTCACGTTGCTCAGTGTACCATATTTCTTGCCGGCAGCACCCTGTGCGATGACGGTCTCCTCGGTGTTGCTCATGCGTCCGGCCAGTGCAGCCGAAGCCGGGATGTAGAGGTCGTCGTCTTCGCCAGCCAGTTCCGACTTCTTGCGGCCCAAAATGTAGTTGCAGGTCATCACCACGTTGGCCATCTTAGCCTCCTGGCCCTGCAGGTTGGCATCGTCCAGTTCGTCCTTCAACATGCTGAAGTTCAGGCTGTCCTTGAAGTCGGTCAGGAAGATGACCTTGTTGCGGTAAGCCGTGTCGGCCCACATGCGCACGGTGGTGGCATCGCCCAGATAGCCCGGCACCACCACGAGGCTGTAGTTGTTCTTCAGGCTCAGACGGTCATAGTAGCGCTCCAGTTCGTCGCGGATGGCCAGTGTGTCCTCCGAGTCGTTATACTCCAACTCGGCCTTGTTCACGTTCATCAGCGTGAGGCAGTCAATCTTGCCTTGTCCGGCGTTGGAGAAGAAGGAGTCGAGCGAACGGTAAGTGGTCTCCAGGTTGCGCACCTCATCGTGGATGGCGAAGAGGTTGTTTTTCAGGTTCATCTCGGCTTTGTCGCACTTAGCCTTGCACGAGTCGATGATGGCCATGGGGTCGGTGCCGCCCGATTCGAGGATGGACACCCACAGTTCCAGTTCGTTCTTCAGTTTCTTGCGGTTGTCGGCGTATGCGGCATCTGACAAGAAGATGTTCTTGATGGCCTTGCGGCGTGGATCCATGTTCTCAACACCCTTGATGAGTCCCTTGAGCAGTTGGAAGCCGCCAAACTTATCGAGTCCTCCCAGACTGCTCTGCAAGAGTTCCGCCGGGTTTTCTATTTTTTCTTTCTCACGAAGTTCCAAAGCCTCGCCTTGGGCTTCTTTTTTCAGTTCTTCTGCTGCCATAATTATATGTACAATTTATTCATTTACAAATTACTACTTGATTCATTCAGCCTCTTCGAGTTCTGCCAGCAGAGCCTTGAGGGCGTTCTTCAGGTTGCCGCGAGCAGCCTCGTCCTTCAATGTGTTGCGCAGGGTCTTGTTCTTCTCCAACTGGCGGATGACAGAGTTGTAGGCATCGATGCGACCCTTTGTTTCGCTCAGCAGGTCGCTCTGTGCGATAAGTTGCTCGTCCTCAAAGTCTTTGAGTGACTTGAAGTCGAAGTCCTCGTAGATGGCACCGCCTTCTTCGGTCTCGAGTGTGATGCCGTTCTTGCTGGGCTGGTAGTGTTCAAACACTTCCTTCATGTTCTTGGCCTTGAAGCCTTCGCGGTCTTCATCGCTGGTGGGGGCGTCGTCGGTAAACTGGTCGGCATAGAGCGTTCTGTTCTGTGGAAACTCGATGATGCCGTCTTGTGCTTCAACGTCCAAGACCTTGGTGATAACAGTTTTTCTTGCCATAATTTTAGGGGTTTATAATAATTAATAATGTGGTTTTGGTCTCATGCCTTTGGGAAGGGATGGGGGCTTATGGGTTCTCTGGGGTTTCAGGATTCTCTGGAGATTCTGGTTTCTCTGGAGATTCTGGGGTTTTAGGGGATGCAGGGGTGTCGGGGGTGTCGATGTCCCAGCAGATTTGCTTCTGCTCCTCGTCATACTTCATGGTGACGGTGTCGCCTGCAGCGACATCGCCCGCGATGATGAGTTTGGAGAGCGGTCGGCGAATCTCCTTGCGGATGATGCCGAGGATGGGTCGTGCACCGTAGTGGGCGTTGAAGCCCACCTTGGTCACATACTTGCGGGCCGACTCGTCGATGACCAACTTGATGTTCTGCTCGTTCAGGGTCTTGAGCAGGTTCTTGATGTGGATGTCGAAGATACGGTCTATCATCTCCGCCGTGATGGGCGAGAAGGGCACGATTTCCGTGAGACGTGCGAGGAACTCGGGGCGGAACTGTCCTTGCATCACTTCGAGCAACTGGTCGTGGGTGGGCACTTTGCCCTCGCCAAACGACTTGAAGATGTAGTCGCTGCCGATGTTGGACGTGAAGATGATGAGCGAATTGGAGAAGTCGCCCACACGGCCCAGGCGGTCGTGGAGTTTACCTTCGTCGAGAATCTGCAGGAAGAGGTCGAAGACCGACTTGTGGGCCTTCTCAATCTCGTCGAACAGCACGACAGAGTAGGGGTGCTGACGGATTTGGTTCACCAGCAGGCCGCCCTCTTCGTAGCCCACGTAGCCCGGAGGCGCGCCATAGAGCAGGGCCACTGAATGTTCCTCCTTGTACTCCGACATGTCGAAACGAAGCATGGCCGTTTCGTCGTTGAAGAGGAAGTCGGCCAGCGACTTGGCCAGTTCGGTCTTGCCTGTGCCCGTGGGGCCAAGGAAGAAGAACGAACCCATGGGCTGCCCCTTTTTGTTCAGGCCCGAACGCGACTCAAACACGGCATCGAGGATGCTCTTGATGGCATGGTTCTGTCCCACCACGCGCTTGTGCAGAATCTCCTCGGCGTTGGAGAGTCGTGTGCGTTCTTCCGACTGGATGTTGCCCATCGGGATGCCTGTCATCTTCGACACCACGTCCCTCACGGCTTCCTTCTGCAGTTTTTCGGCCACCTCGGCCTTCTCACCTTCGCCGTTCAGCGCAGCCATCTCGTTGGCAATCTTGGTGGAAGACATGGCGCGGTCGAGCAGGTCGAGAGCCGACGATGGCAGATGGCGGTCGGGCATGTAGCGCTTGGCCAGACGCACGATTTCGGCTGGCACATCGTCGTCGATGGGCAGTTTGTGGAACTGCTCATAACTTTCGCGTTTGCTCTGGATGATGTCGATGGCTTGTTCTTCGGTGGGCTCCTCCACTGTGATTTTCTCGAAGAAAGCCGTCAGTTCCTTGTCTTTCTCTATATCTTTGGTGTAGCCGTCGATGGTGGAGGTGATGAACACCTGCAGTTGGTTTTTCGACAGCAGTTTCTTCAGTCCTGGCAGAATGCCGTTCAGCGTCGATTGCTTGTCCTCCACTCGGTGGAAATTCTCGATGACGAGCAGGGGCTGTGCCTCGGCCAGCAGGGCTTCGGTCACTTTCTTGAAGCGGTCTTCAATCTCGCCCTTGTAACTCACCCCTTGGCTCAGGGCGATGAGGTCGAGTTCGTAGGGCTGCAGGTTTTCCAGCGATGCTGGCACCTTCTTGTCGCGCAGGCGTTGCAGCAGGGCACCGATGAGGCTGGTCTTGCCCACACCTGTTTCGCCCACGATGAGGATGTTGGCTCTGTCTTTGCGGGCCAGTACTTCCACTATCGAGAGCACTTCCTTGTCGAAGCCGATGATGGGAGCCTCAGGCACGTCGGAGAGCATGACAATGCAGTATTCGTCGGTGCCGCCGGCGGCTTTCGAGGCAGCCGAGCCGGCCTTGGCCGATGTGCCTGTGGTGGCAGGCTTGGCTGGTGCGCCAGAGGAGATGATGCTCTTAATCTTGTCGGCTTGCAGCGGCAGCGTCTTCAGTTGCTCATAACTGAAGCCGATGCCGGGTGTGACCAGCGATGCCAGGAGGCTCTCGAGTGTCACGCTGTCCAGTCCGCACGTGTCGCTGATTTCTTGGGCCTCCTTGATGACGTTCTGCGTGTCGTGCGAGAGTTCGATGCCCTTCATGCCGTAGGGCGACTTTTCGCACTGCTTCATGCGCATGTCGGCCCAATCCACCATGTAGTAGTAGTCCTCGTCGAGCGTGTCCTCGATGAACGACACCAGACCCACACTCTTGTGGAGCAGGGCGCGGAGCAGGTGGGCAGGTTCAATCTTCGGCGACTTGTTGTCGGTCGCATACGACTGTGCGATGTGAAGCAAGTCGATGGGAAGATTCTCTAACAGTTTGGAATACTTGTCCATAGGCTTATAGGTAAATAGGTGTTAGTGAAAAATCTGGGGTTGAGAGGTCTTTGCAGGGATAGCGTTGCGACAGACCGAACCGGGTCTTCGGGTGGTCATGTGCATACCTTTACTTCACCCTCTTTTCTGTAAAAGGGTGGTTATCAGCGGATTATCTATATGTCGCGCGTGTTGGATGCCCATAAGCACCTCTGTTTGTGCTTGAAATCTTTGTTTTGTATGCTTTTTGTAGTTCTTGCGACAAAGTTAAACAAAAAAGTGTAGAAACAAATAAATTTCTAAAAAAATAGCACGAAAAAGATGAAAAAAACCTCTTTTGAGCCTTAAATGAAGCCATTTTGCTTGGAAGAGTGAAAAAAAATGCAGCATTTCCGCTATGAGGGTGCTGTTGCTGCTTGAGGAGAAATGTCGTGGGGGCATGCAGGGGTACGCCGTGGGGGTGTGAGGAGCAGTGCCGTGCAAATTATAAATGTGACGGCGTACAAATTGTAAATGGTACGGCATACAAATTGAATATGCAACGGCGTTCCACGTAGGGTGGAAACGAAAGGCGGAATGAAGGGGATGTTTCGGCCTTCCGTTTGCAGAAAAAGAGGAATTTATTTTGTTTTTCCTGCAAATTGTGCTACCTTTGCCGAAAACTAACACTTAACCTATGATGAAGCAAAGAGTATTTTCACTCATTCTGCTGAGCACTTGTCTCAGCCTCGGTGTGTCGGCACAGCCCACTCGGCAAGAGGTGATGGCGGCTATGGAACTGGCTAATGACCATTTCATCCGGAAGTATCCCGACCCGGGCAAACCGACGTTTGTGAAGAAGGAACGTCCCTCCAACTTGTGGACACGCGGTGTCTATTTTGAGGGGCTGACAGCCCTGACCGAACTGGAGCGCCTGACGGGCGGGGCGAAATATAAAGATTACTACAAGTATATCTACGACTGGGGTACGGCCCACAAATGGACTCCGCGCAATGGCGTGACCACGCGCGATGCCGACGACTACTGCTGCTGCCAGACCTATCTGGACATGTACTGGATGGAGAATCCGCAGGAGACGGTCAGCCTGTTGGATGCGGAGAAAGGCCGTCTGGCACCAGGACATCAGGTGAAGAATAGGAGTTTTATCGCCCCCACTGTGCAATGTATGGACAATGTGATTGCTGCCGAAGACACCCCGTGGGTGGCTGGCGGACAGACGAAGTCGGCGGGCAGCGATGGCGACTGGACCTGGATTGATGCCATCCAGATGGGGCTGCCTGTGCTGTCGAAACTGACGCGAATCCGCCACTTTGAAGGCGACCGCGAGGCTGACCGCTACACCGACAAGGGGTGGGACATGTATGAGACCTCGCGCAACGAGATTGGCGGCGGACTGTGGAATGCTGCCGACGGTCTGTGGTGGCGCGACAAGGACTTTGTGCCGCCCTACACCGAACCCAACGGCGAAGACTGCTACTGGAGCCGTGGCAACGGATGGGTGTATGCTGCCCTGGTGAGGGCCATGGATGCCATGCTGGTGGCCAAAGGGGCGAAAGCACCGGGCTATCTGGAACCGCTGGGCGAGAAAAAGTGGAAGAACATAGGAGAGGACGAACATTTCGGCGACTATCGGAAAGACTATCTGGCCATGACGAAGGCACTGGTGAAGTGTCAGCGCAAGGACCATTTCTGGAATGTGTCGCTGCACGACGAAAGCAACTACGGCGGTGTGGAACTGTCGGGCACGGCCCTGTTCATCTATGGAATGACTTGGGGGGTGCGTCATGGCTATCTGCCAAAGAAGAAGTATCTGCCCATCATCTACCAGACCTGGGACGCGATGGTGAAGACCTGCCTGCACGACGATGGTTTCCTCGGCTACGTGCAGGGCACGGGCAAGGAGCCGAAGGACTCGCAGCCTGTCACCTACGACAAGGAGCCAGACTTCGACGACTACGGACTGGGTTGCTTCTTGCTTTGTGGAACGGAGATTGTGCGTCTGCTGGAACAGTAAAAAGCAGTTGGTAAATCACCTGTGTAAACTATTTTTTTTCACCTACTGATGCGTCTTTATATATATATAATGTGTGTGTGCGGGGGACTGCTGGCGGCCTGCACTTCAGAAAAGTCGGGCAGCAAGAAGGCTGTGACGGCTAAGGTGCAGAGCGCACCCTACGAACTGCTGGTGGTGGCTGACAAGGACTGGCTGAAGACGGAGGCTGGGCAGACGCTGGTGCAGACGGTGGAGGCACCCATTGAGGGACTGCCGCAGATGGAGCCGAACTTCAGGGTCACCTACATCAACCCCTTTGCCTTCAGCGGAACCTTCAAGACCTACGCCAACATCGTGGTGGCTGAGGTGGACAAGAAACACAAGGAACCGGCCCTGCTGATGCAGAGAAACGTGTATGCCCAACCGCAGGTGGTGCTTTATCTGTATGCACCGGATAATGCGGCTATCGTTCAGTGTGTGGAGAAGAACCGTGCGGCGATACTGAGCATGCTGAACGAAAACGAGTTTGCTCGCGAACGGAAACTCTTGGCGAAACATCATAGTGGGGTGGTGATGACTCAGGCAAAGAAGCAGTTTGGTGTGAGCATGCAGGCTCCTCGGGACATTGACGACCTCAAGACGGGCAAGGACTTCCTGTGGGCTTCGGCCAGCAAGCAGGAGTTTCGCCTGAATGTGTGCCTCTATGCCCTGCCGATGCAGGACATGACGACGGAGCGATTTGTGGAACTGCGCGACTCAGTGATGAAACTGAACATACCCGGAGGACGGGACGACCAATGGATGGAAACTGACCCGCGCACCGTGGTGGCAGAACAGGTGGCGTTTGAGGGGAAGTCTGTCCCGGTTGTGCGAGGACTTTGGGACATGAGGAACGATGCGATGGGCGGTCCGTTTGTCTGTTATCTCCACACCGACACACTCCGCAACCGCCTCCTTGTGGCTGAAGGCTTCGTTTTTGCCCCGGAAGAGAAAAAACGGCCCATCGTCCGACAACTTGAAGCAGCCCTGCAAACACTCGTTTTCGTGGCCGATACTCATAAGTCGGTATCATTTTCTTGAAGAAATGCGATTTTCTCTACCTAAAATTTGGTAGATAATAAAAACTTTTCCTACATTTGCAACGAAAATAGAACAGACAATAATTCTAAAGACAAACCAAAAAGAGTAAAGATTATGGCTTACGTAATTAGCGACGATTGTGTAATGTGTGGAACTTGCGCTGGCGAGTGTCCATCAGGTGCTATCAGCGAAGGTGATGGCAAGTATGTAATTGATGCCGACGCATGCGTTGACTGCGGCACATGTGCTGACGCGTGCCCCGCTGGTGCTATCGCTCCAGGCGAATAAGCGTCTTTCACAGACATATTGTAGAGAACCTATTTCTCTCAAAGAAAGTACAGAAATCACGGAAAGAGAACGTTTTTTCCGTGATTTCTGTGCTTTCTGTATGAATTTATGATAGACTTTTCGCTTTTTTCCGTATATTTGCATACAAAATAAGACTAACGCAACCTATGAAACCTAATCTTTTTGACCTGAGACAAATGTGGGCATGCGCCCTTTTCTTTTGTGCAGCATCGTGGCTGCAGGCACAAGTTATCGACCTGAGCGGCACGTGGCAGTTCCAAATGGACCGTGAGGGTAAGGGCATAGCCGAGGAGTGGTATAAGGTTGGGCGACAACTCGAAGACCAAATCACGCTGCCTGCCTCTATGCCACAACGGCTGAAGGGCGACGACATCAGCGTGAACACCAAGTGGGTGGGCTCGCTCTACGACTCCAGTTATTTCTTCAACCCTTACATGAAGAAGTACCGTCAGCCAGGAAAGGACATGAAGTTGCAGTTCTTCCTCACCCCAGACAAGCACTATGTGGGCAAGGCGTGGTATAAGCGAACGGTCACTTTGCCTGAAGGCGAGGCTGTGCCTATGTACACCCTCTACCTGGAACGTCCGCACATCACCACCGAAGTGTGGGTGAACGGCGAGAAAGTGGGCGAGGGGGAAAAGTCCTTGTCCGTCCCTCATGAGTATTATCTCTATGGTTTGTTGAAGCCAGGGGAGAACACCATTGCCATCTGTGTGGATAACGACCCCGAAACCGTGAAGGTGGGACAAGACTCACATTCGGTGACCGACCAGACTCAGGGAGACTGGAACGGCATCGTGGGAAAGATGGAACTGCGCCCGTTCAATGTCTTTGACTATGTGGCGGTCTATCCCGACATCGACACCAAAACGGCTCGTGTACATGTGGAATTGCTTGACTGCAAGCCCCGTCAGAAGGCGACCATCACGCTGAAAGCGACAGCCTTCAACACGGATAAGCAGCACGTGGTGGAGAGCAAGCCCGTGGAGGTCACACTTGCCGATGGGGTGGTTGTGACCAGTGACATTGTCTTGCAGATGGGTGACGGTATGTTGCTCTGGGATGAGTTCAATCCGCAATTGTACAAACTGGAGGCTGTGGTGAAAACCAAAGACGGCCGCTCTTTCGCGAAGGAAACGGTTTTCGGCATGCGCAAGATGGAAATACGTGGCAAGATGTTCTACGTGAACGGACGAGAGACCATCCTGCGTGGTACGGTGGAGAACTGCGACTTCCCCAATACGGGCTATCCCCCGATGGATTTGCAGTCGTGGCTTAAACTCTTCAAGACCTGCAAGTCTTACGGTCTCAACCACATGCGTTTCCACAGTTATTGTCCGCCAGAAGCAGCCTTCTTGGCTGCCGACATGACAGGCTTCTACATCCAGCCCGAAGGCCCCTCGTGGCCGAATCATGGCGTGAAGTTGGGACGTGGAGAACCTATCGACAAGTACCTGATGGATGAAAGCATGGCGATTGTCAATGAGTATGGCAACCACCCCTCTTTCACGTTCTATGCCTTTGGTAATGAACCGGCAGGAAACTGGGTGAAGTGGTCAACCGATCATGTGGCACAGATGAAGGCTTACGATCCACGTCACCTCTACTGCGGCTTCAGCGTTGGTGGCGGCTGGGCTTGGCAGCCTGGCAGCGAATATGCCGTGAAGGCGGGTGCGCGTGGCCTGAATGAATGGGCGAGACGTGCGCCAGAGTCGGTGGTGAACTTCGAGAAGAACATCACCACTTATAATGGAAAAGACATGCCTAACACACCCATCACGATGCCCTTCGTGAGCCATGAGACGGGACAGTGGTGTGCCTTCCCCAACTTCGACGAAATCCCGAAATATACGGGTGTGAACAAGGCGAAAAACTTTGAGATATTCCGCGACTTGCTTCGCGACAATGGTATGGCGTCGAGGGCGCACGACTTCATGATGGCTTCGGGCAAGTTGCAGGCACTTTGTTACAAGGCTGAAGTGGAACGCACCCTTCGCACACCAAACTATGCTGGTTTCCAACTGCTTTCGCTCAACGACTACTCTGGCCAGGGTACTGCGCTGGTAGGCGTGACCGATGTGTTCTTCGACAACAAAGGTTACATCTCCGACCGCGAGTTTCGCGAGTTCTGTTCACCTATTGTGCCGTTGGCCAAGTTGCCTAAGTTCACCTATCAGAGCAGTGAGACTTTGGAGGCAGAGGCGGAACTGAGCCAGTTCTCTGACCGTGAACTTAAAGGCGTGACTCCGCATTGGAGTCTGAAAACTGCTGATGGAACCTCTTATGCAGAGGGTGACCTTCCGACTCGTGACCTCCCCATCGGCTGCAACGTGGAGTTGGGCAAGGTGGTTGTGCCGCTGTCGGGAGTGACCGAAGCCAGCAAACTGACGCTCACCGTCACCCTCCCTGGTACGGAGGCTCGGAACCATTGGAATGTCTGGGTATATCCTACTCCTGCTGCCGACCTTGTACAATATGATAAAAAGTGGAATCCGAAAGGCATCTACGTGACTGATTCTTTGGACGAAAAGGCTCTGAAGACACTGAAAAAGGGCGGCAACGTACTCATCTGTGCTGCAGGCAAAGTGACCTATGGCAAGGAGGTGGTGCAGCAGTTCACGCCTGTATTCTGGAATACGTCATGGTTCAAGATGCGTCCGCCGCACACCACTGGCATCTTAGTGGAGAACACTCACTCTATCTTTGACCTCTTCCCCACCGATTATCACTCCGACTTGCAATGGTGGGAATTGGTGAACCGCGCCCAAGTGATGCAGTTTACCGACTTCCCCGCCGACTTCCAGCCGCTGGTGCAGAGCATCGACACGTGGTTTGTCTCGCGCAAGATTGGCATGCTTTTCGAGGCCAACGTGGGCAAAGGCAAACTGGTGATGACCACAATGGACATTACGCGCAACCTCGGCCAGCGCATTGTGGCGCGCCAGATGCGTGAGTCTATCCTCCATTACATGCAGAGCGACCAGTTCAAGCCTCAATGGACGCTGGACTCCCAACTGATAGCCGACCTTTTCACCAAAGTGGCTGGCAACGTGAATATGTTTACCAAGGATTCACCCGATGAACTGAAGCCTGCTCTCGACAACTCTGTCAAGCCCAAGACAACGAACTAAGACAACGAATTAGAACAGCGAATTAAGCGAATTAAACGAATTAGGCGAATAGGGCGAACATCTTTGTTTCACCACGAATTAAACGACTTTTGCAATGAAGAAGATTTTTTCACTTTTACTTTTGAGTGTTTCGTTTTTGGTTTCATCTGCACAGACCTACTCCTTTGATGGCCGCGACAAGGCTGCCATTCAGGTGAAGCCAGCCGATGTTTTCACAGCCGAACGTGGCTATGGCTATGATTTCCAGTACATCATCGATGCTGCCCGCAAGTCCCAGAACGAGACCTATCGCCTCTCCGACGGCATATTCTACTTTTCGGTGGCGGTGCCGGATGGCAACTACAAGGTGACTGTCACTCTCGGCTCGAAGAAGGCCAAGGGAAACACCACTGTCAGGGCCGAGTCGCGTCGCCTTTTCGTGCAGAATGCTGAGACGAAGAAGGGTGAGTTCAAGACCTGTTCCTTTATCGTGAACAAGCGCAACACTACCATCACGATGCCTGATGGCAAGGCCGACCGAGTGCGCATCAAGAAGCGCGAAGAGAACAAGATGAACTGGGACGACAAACTCACCATCGAGGTGAATGGCGACCAGCCTGCCGTCTCGTCCATCAAGATTGAGCCTGCTGCCGACAATGTGCCAACTCTCTGGTTGTGTGGCAACTCCACGGTGGTGGACCAAGACTATGAGCCGTGGGCATCGTGGGGACAGATGATTACGCGCTGGTTCACCGACGAGGTGGCGGTGGCCAATTATGCCGAAAGCGGTGAGACTGCCACTTCCTTCATCGCTGCAGGCCGACTGAAGAAGATTGTCTCGCTGATGAAGCGGGGCGACTACATCTTCATGGAGTTTGGCCACAATGACCAAAAGGAGAAACGTCCGGGCAGTGGTGCTTTCTACAACTATGCCTATGCTCTGAAGCAATTTGTGGATGAGGCTCGTGCCAAGGGTGTCACTCCCATCTTTGTCACTCCCACGCAGCGGCGCTCGTTCGACAGCAGCGGCAAAATACAGGAGACCCACGCCAACTATCCCGATGCCATGCGTTGGGTGGCGAAGGACCAGAATGTGCAACTCATAGAACTGCACGACATGACCCGCACTTTCTATGAGACACTGGGTGTGGAAGGTTCCAAACATGCCCTTGTCCACTATCCTGCAGGCACCTATCCTGGCCAGGTGAAGGCTTTTGAAGACAACACTCACTTCAATCCATACGGTGCCTATGAAATAGCCAAGATGATGGTGGAAGGAATGAAACAACTGAACCTGCCTGTCGTGCAGCATCTTCGTTCCGACTATGTCCCCTTCAATCCCGCTCAGCCAGATGATTGGCGCGCCTTCCACTGGAACGATGGCCCCTTCATCGACACGGTGAAACCAGATGGAAATTGAAAATGCTTTTGCGAGCATGAATGCTGCTTGCGGAGGACCTAAAGTGTAACGCCGTTGCATATTCAAATTGTATGCCGTACAATTTGTAAATGCAACGGCGTTACAATTGTATATGGAACGACGCTGTTTATTATGCAGGAGTGCCAAATCAAGAAAAAAGGGGTGATGTAATTTTTTTTTGTTTTTTTTTTGGTTTGTTTTAAGTTTTTTTGTAATTTTGACACTAATTTGAAGAAAAGCGTCTGAAAAAGATGGCTTCCGAAGATTTATTAAGAAATGAGTCTTTTGCTAACAATCTGAATGACACCCTCTTGCACGAGAGAGGGTGAAGTAAAGGTACGTTCTCGCTCCAAAATGCACAAGATGTATCTTCAAGTTGCTTTTGGGGGAGAATCGCGAATTACGAAAGTTAAAAAACATTAAATATGAAAAGAGCGTATCTGTCTCTTGGAATGCTGGTGGCCGTTGTTTTGGTGTTGTTGAGTGCTTGCTCAACCCCTAAAGACATTGCCTATTTCCAAGATTTCAACCCCGGAAAGTCGATTATGGTGCAAAACCCGGTGGAAATCAAGTTTAGGCCAGACGATGAAATCCGTATCATGGTGAGTTCTGACAAGCCAGAACTGGCGGCACAGTTTAGTTTGACATCAGGCTCCTCCGGGGGTGGCAGTGAAGGTTCGCGCTACACCATCGACACCGAAGGATGTATTCGTTTCCCCATGTTGGGCAAGATTCATGTGGCTGGTCTGAACCGTCAGGAACTGCAGGAACTCATCCGCGATGAAATCATAGCGAAGGGACTTATCCGAGACCCGATTGTAACGGTCGATTATTCAAATCTTTATGTGATTATTCTTGGCGATGTCGGCACAGGACGTATCTTGATTGACCGCGACAAGTTCACTATTTTGGATGCCATCGGCTCATCAGGCGATCTGAAGATTACGGGTCAGCGCACCAATGTGAAGGTCATTCGGGAAAATTATGGCAAGAAGACGGTCTATGAAGTGAATCTTTGTTCGGCAGAAGACTTATATGCGTCGCCCGTGTATTATCTGCAGCAGAATGACGTGATTTATGTGGAGATGAACAAGAAGGAGAAGAGAAACTCGACAGTGATGGGCAACTCGACAGTTCAGCCATCGTTCTGGATGGGTCTGGCCACCTTCATCGTGTCAGCGTTGTCGTGGTTTAATAAATAAAAAGGGTTCTCTTTTCTTCATCTTCCTCCCGGCTCGTTAGGATGAGAATGGATGAAAAGAAATACTCACATACATAGAAAACAGATAAAAAATAAGATATGTTACCTCTGAATAACAATCAAACGGCAAATGCTGCTTATCATCCAGCAGGGGCGAATCCTTCTTCTGCTGCCCAGAAGGTGGGGAGTGCTTCTGCCTATGCGAAAGTGTTGGACATGTTGACCGTGTTTGCCTCAAAGTGGTACTGGTTCGTCCTGTGCCTTGCATTGGGCTTGGCCGGTTCTTATTTCTACCTTCAGATAACCCCGCCTGTCTATACGAGAGAGGCTTCCATGCTGATAAAGAATGATTTTCAGACCTCCTCGTCTGGCGGTGGTGCTGGCATGAATATGTTTGGCGGTAGCGTGGATGTGAATAATGAATTGTTTACCTTAAAGTCGCCCAACATAGCCGAAGCCACAGTCCAGGCGTTGCATTTGGAAGTGAATTGCTACGCCCAGGGCCGTTTCCACGAAGTGGCCGTGTATGGGACAAGCCTTCCTGTGAAGATTCTTCCATTGGAATTGAACGACAATGAATCGGCCGAATTTACTTTCGACCTGCGGGCTGATGGAACATACGTGATGAGCAATTTCAAACGGGGCGGCCAGAGTCTTCCCGGTACGTTGTTGGGCCGGATAGACAAGACGGTGCAGACACCTATTGGTAAGGTGAGTGTGGAGAAAGGAGATAACTATCAACCGCAGGAACTCCCAATGCGGGTGGAACGCACCGCCATTCAGACGGCTGTAAACAAGATTACTTCAAATCTGAACGTGAGTGCTGTGAGCGAAATGTCCACCATCATCAAGTTGTCCTACAATGATGTGAGTCCGCAACGTGCAGAAGATATCCTGTCCACTCTCATCACGGTGTATAACGCACGTTGGGTGGAAGACTGCAACCGTCGTTCTGTCTCCACTTCAGAGTTTATCGGCGAGCGTCTGGCTGTGATTGAGGAGGAACTGGGTTCTGTGGAAAACGACATTTCCGAATTTAAGGCAGCCAACCTGATACCTGCAGGCAGCAATGATGTGGCAGATATTTATGTGTCTCAGGCCACCTCGGCATCGGCTCAGTCAACGGAACTGAACAATCAGTTGCAGATGGCGCGCTACGTGCGTGGGTATCTGACCAATCCGAACAATAAGTTTACGCTGATTCCGGCCAACCAGGGTGTGAATAGTCCTAATATCAGCAGCCAGATTGCGGAATACAACACGTTGCTTCTCTCGCGCAACAACTTGCTGAGTGCCAGTTCAATGCAGAACCCACTGATTCAGGAGAAAGACTTGCAGTTGGATGAACTTCGCAATGCGCTCATCGCTTCGGTGGATAACCACATCGCATCTCTGAATGTGGCACTGAACTCGGCCAGAAGTATTCAAGGACAAGCCAACAGCAAGATTGCTTCCTCGCCCAGTCAATCGAAATATTTGCAGAATGTGGAACGCCAGCAAAAGGTGAAGGAGAATCTTTATCTCTACCTCTTGCAGAGGCGTGAGGAAAATGCCCTATCACAGGCTTTCACAGCCTACAATAATCGTGTCATCAATTCTCCTACTGGTTCCAATGTCCCAACCTCGCCAGTACCTTCCATGGTTTGGCTGATTGGCGCCGTTTTAGGCTTGGCAGTGCCTGGCTTGATTATCTTCCTGATGGAGGCTATCAATAATAAGGTGCGCGGGCGCAAGGACCTCAATGAGTTGTCCATTCCATTCCTTGGTGAGATTCCTATCCATCGCCATCATCGTACATTCAGAGAAAAACTGGTGGGGCCATGGCAGAAGTTGTGGCAGAATATCAAGGTCGGCCTGAAACTTGGTGAGGTGAAAGAGGATAAGACTTTGCACATCTTGGTGAAAGACCACTCACGAAATGTCATCAATGAGGCGTTCCGTGTCATTCGTACCAACATCGAATTTATGACGGCCAAAGGCAGTCGGGGCAAGGTGATTATGCTGACTTCGTTCAACCCGAACTCTGGTAAAACCTTTGTGGTGACCAATCTCGTCACATCATTTGCCATCAAGAAACAACGGGTTCTGGCCATCGACCTCGACTTGCGCAAGGCTTCTCTCTCAGCCATGGTCGATAAGCCCAAGATTGGTATTGCCGATTACCTGTCGGGCGTGACGGATAGTTTTGATGACATAGTGGTGCGCAACGCCACCCACGACTATCTGGACGTGGTGCCAGTCGGAACGATTCCTCCCAACCCCACGGAGTTGCTTTTCGACGAGCGTCTGCCTAAGTTGATGGAAGAATTGCGCAACCAGTATTCCTACATCATCCTTGACTGTCCGCCTGTGGAGATTGTGGCCGATGCAACCATTGTAGGTCGATGTGTTGATGCGACACTCTTCATCATTCGTGCAGAGATGCTGGACCGTTCCCTCCTGCCTGATATTCAGAAATATTATGACGAAAACCGTCTGCCTAAGATGTCTGTCATCTTGAATGGTACAACGGATTCGTTCTCATATTATGGTTATCACCGCTATGGTACACGCTACGGCTATTATGGCGGTTCAGCCTATGGTGGCTACACCAAGGATGATGATTAAAGAAACGGTGAGTAAAAAGTAGTAGAAAGAAAAAATACGCAATAAAAATATGGCTATGAGTAATTCAAAACGCAAAGTTCTCTTTCTTGTGGAATCACTTGAGGGGGGTGATGCTGCGAAAGCACTCTCCACATTGGTGCAGTATATCGACAAAACAAAGTTTGATGTAACTGTATGCTCCATAAATAGTGGTGGAAAATATGAATCGGTCATAAGAGAGAATGTGAACTATAAAACAATACTTTCCGAGTCAGGCGGTATGAAGCGCAAGATGGTGTATAAGAATCTGCCACTTTCGCTGGTGTACAAACTCTACATTCCGCAAGGGAATGATGTAGAAGTTGCCTGTACGGAAGGATTTGCCACCAAGTTGCTGAGCCACTCAGGCAAAAAAAGTAAGAAGTATGCTTGGGTGCATACCGACCTCTATAAAAATCACTGGACAAAGGAAGTGTATAGTGACCTGAAAGAGGAAACGGATGCCTATAATCACTATGACAGAATTATATGCGTGGCACATCTTTTGCAAGAAGCCTTCAAGAAGAGATTTCCCGATGTGAAGCAACCCGTGGATGTCATTCACGACCCTGTCGATTCGTTGTCTGTTCGTCTGAAATCGCTGAATGCCACCAATGAAACAGAGACTAAGGTGGGCATGCGAATTGTGACTCAGGGACGTCTGGAAGCCCAAAATGACTATGGGCGTCTGTTGAGGGCGGTGAAGCGTCTGATTGGCGAAGGATATGACATCGGACTGTGGATGTTTGGCGATGGTTCTGAACAGGGTATTCTTGACCATTATGTCAGAGAAAACGACCTCCAGGAGCGTGTCAAACTCTTTGGACCTCATCCCAATCCTTATCGCTACATGGTGAAGGGTGACCTCTTCGTATGTACCTCCTATAGCATGAGCGTCATCAATGCCCTCATTCTTGGCTTACCCGTTCTGGCCGCTGATGGTCCAGAACTTCGCGAACTGCTGAAGAATGGTGAATCCGCTTTCTTCACAGACAACAACGAGACCGGCCTTTACGATGGCATCAAAAAACTCTTTGACAATCCAGCACTTCTCAAGCAATACCGTCAGAAAGGAGAGGCTCGTGGCTGGGACTTTGACATCGAGGCATTGATGGTGCCGATAGAAAATTTGCTGGCTCAATAAGAATAATCAAAAAGGAATGCAAGTAACAGAAATAAAGCCACATAGGAACTGGCTTGATATAGATATAAAGGGACTTTGGCGTTATCGCGACTTGTATTATATGTATATACGTCGCGACATTGTCACACAGTATAAGCAGACCATCTTGGGCCCCTTGTGGTATGTCATTCAGCCCTTGTTCACCACCATCATGTATATGTTTGTGTTTGGTGGTTTGGCTGGCATCTCCACCGATGGTGCTCCACAGCCTCTTTTCTACATGGCAGGCATTGTGTTATGGGGGTATTTCTCTCAATGCTTCACTGTGAGCAGTGATGTTTTCGGGGCCAATGCCAATGTGTTCGGAAAAGTTTATTTCCCTCGATTGGTCGTTCCCCTTTCTGGTGTCACTAGTAACCTTCTGAAGATGCTCATCCAGTTGGGCATGTTTATCATCATATATATATATTATGTGATAACCCTTCCCTCGGGTACACTCCAAGTCAATGCATCCATCCTTCTTTTCCCCTTCCTGATTTTCTTGATTGCCATGCATGGCATGTCGTGGGGACTCATCATCTCCTCCATGACCACCAAATATCGCGATATGAAGTTCCTGATTCAGTTCGGAATCCAACTCTTCATGTATGCTACTCCAGTCATCTATCCTCTCTCGGCTGCCCCAGAGAAATACCGCAACATCATTGCCCTCAACCCTCTCACCCCTATCTTTGAGGCCTTCAAATACAGTTGTTTAGGCTGTGGCACCCTCGACTGGAGCGGTCTCCTCTACAGCACCATTTTCATGTGCATCACCCTCTTCCTCTCCGTCCTCGTCTTCTCTCGCACCGAACGCAACTTCATGGATACGGTGTAGTTGGTTTAGAGTTTAGTGTTTAGAGTTTAGAGTTAGGGCTGGGCGTTTTTGTGGGAATATGGATTCATTTGGCTTTAGAGATTTAAGGGTTTATCAGACTTCAAGAGATCTTGTTAAAACAATTTATAGCGTTTTAGCCGCCTATCCCTCTAATGAGCAGTATGCATTGTGTGACCAGTTAAGACGTGCTAGCGTCTCTGTTCCTTCAAACATTGCAGAAGGAATGAGCCGTTCGTCTGATAAAGAGAAAGCGCATTTTATAGAAATATCCTACGGCTCCTTAATGGAGGTTCTATGTCAGATGGAAATCTCAAAAGAACTTAATTATGTAACAGAAGAACAAATGAAAGATATAGAGAATCAGATAACTATAATTGCGAAACAACTATCAAAGCTTCGTACAACATTAAGTAACTCGTCTCTAAACTCTAAACCCTAAACTCTAAACAAATATGAGCAACATAGCAATTGAATTTGAAAATGTAGGTAAGATGTATCGACTGGGTCGTGTGGGAACAGGTACTCTCTCCCATGACCTCAATCGGTGGTGGACGATGAATGTCTTGCGCAAGGAAGACCCATATTTAAGGATAGGGGAGACGAACGACCGTAGCAAAAAGGGACATTCCGACTATGTGTGGGCACTCCGCGATATATCTTTCAAAGTAGAGCAAGGCGATGTGGTCGGTATCATTGGTAAGAACGGTGCGGGGAAATCGACTCTTCTCAAACTTCTTTCTCGTATCACCTCTCCTTCAACAGGTTCCATCCGCTATCAAGGGCGAATTGCCTCTCTTCTCGAAGTGGGTACAGGTTTCCATCCCGAAATGACTGGACGTGAAAACATCTACATGAATGGTTCCATCATGGGTATGACCAAAAAGGAAATCACTCGCAAACTTGATGAAATCGTAGATTTTGCAGGTGTAGAACGCTATTTAGATACCCCCGTCAAACGCTATTCCTCAGGTATGACCGTCCGCCTCGGCTTCGCCGTAGCAGCCTTCCTTGAACCTGAAATATTAGTTGTGGACGAGGTCTTGACTGTCGGTGATGCTGAATTCCAGAAAAAGGCTATCGGTAAGATGCAAGATGTTTCAAAAGGTGAGGGCAGAACCGTTTTATTTGTGAGTCATAATATGGCTGCCGTAAAAAACTTGTGTACGCGAGGCGTTGTATTGGAGAACGGAACTTTGGCATTTGATGGAACGACTGACGAGGCTGTCAATTATTATCTGAATAATAATTTTCAAGTAGAGCAGGGGCTTATTACAGACCATATCGATGAATTGGCATCCTATATCACAGTAGATAAGATAGAGATTAATGGTACTCCATACACGGAGAGTACCATCACCAGCAATCAAGAGTATCTAGAGGTGCTCTTTGAAGGTGTAACTGTAGAACCGTTCAAGGCAAATGTCCAACTCAAATTCTTCAATCAGAGCGATATGCCTATGGCAACCTATTCAGAAGGTGCTTATAAAGGACTCGTGGAAGATGTGCCAGTAGGGAAATTTTCGCTTCACCGAAAAATTCATTTGCCCAGATATATCAGTAAAGGTGATTATGTTCTTGAGTTTGAAGTTAACCAACATAGCCAAAATCGAGTTACTCGGACGTTGTGGGCAAAAAGATGTGCCAACATCCATGTAGATGGTAGCACGGAACAGTTTGGACACCCGTTGTCTGCCCGTTGGGAGGGTTTTTTGGGGTTAGAACCATATGGGGGGTAATCAAAACAGAGTTTATAATAATGTTGTTATAAGCATAAAATGAATATAATTGATAAATTGACCGCCCCACTACATCTTCAAAGGGGAATTGTGAAGTCCACAAAAATGATAGTAGAATCCAATGCCAATGATGTGGTGAACAGATTGTACTACAAATGTAAGGTGGATGAATTGAATCAGTATGTGATTAATTCTAAGCGGAAAGGAACGACAGACTCTAAGATTGCAGAGACGGAGATTATCGTATCATTGACGACACATAGTTATCGTATCAATGATGTGTACCTTGCCATTGAGTCAATCATGCAGGGTACGATGCTCCCCAATAGGATAATCCTTTGGCTGTCTGAAGAATATAAGAAAGACCCGCTTCCTGTCACATTGCAGAATCAGATGGAGAGAGGGTTAGAAGTCCGCTACTGTAAGGATGTACGCTCATATACCAAATTAGTTCCAGCTCTAAAAGAGTTTCCTAATAGTGCAATAGTAACAATAGATGATGATATCCTTTATCCAATAGATGCGTTAGAACACTTGGTGAATGCATACAAAAATGCGAATGACTGCATTTGTGCAAATTGGGTGCATTTCATTCCCAAAAATCTATACGAAAGCTATAAATCATTGCTTGATTGGCCGACGGTGACAGGATTGGTGGAAGACTCTCTTTTTTTGTTTTATGAAGGCTTTGGTGGTGTCTTATACCCCCCAAATTCTTTAGATGTAGAGGTGTTGAATGAGGAAGTTTTTCTTGATATTTGTAAATATGCTGATGATGTGTGGTTTAATGCTATGTCGTTGAAGAAAGGTACGAAGGTGCGATATGCTAATCCCCGTCCAGGTTTGTTTAGATGTATTGGAAATCCAGATGCTCAAGCCATTGCATTGAGAAATGTTAATAGTAATGGGGAAATTCTTAACGATGTACAGATTAAGGCTGTATTCGAGAAATATGGTATTTTTGAGAAAATTGCGATGTTCAAAGATTGATGCATGAAAAAATTACTTGTTGATTTGTGGAATTGGTCATTTGACCAATGGGTTTTATTGCGGGATAAAATTCAGCTTGTATATGATTTCTTTTATAGAAATACACACAAAGTCCCCAAAGTGGCTTCAATTCGGGAAACGATTCTATATGTTCTTGATACGGGATGTTCTGTGAGCCGTTTTGGTGATGGAGAAATGAAGTTGGTTATGGGGAGGAATATTTCTTTTCAAAGGTTTCATCCGCACTTACAAAAGCGTTTGTCAGAAATTTTGCAGAGTGATGATTCAAATTTAATAGTATGTATTCCTAATGTATTTGGCTCATTGGCCATTTATACAGAACACGATAAAATATTTTGGAGAGAATATATGTCGCGTAGCAGAAAGATGTGGTACAATCTTCTTGACAAGAATCGAATATATTATGATGCATTTGTTTCTCGATGTTACCTTCCTTATCAGGATAAGACTATTGCTGTTGAATGCTTCCAGTTATGGAAACAGTTGTGGAATGGAAGAGATTTGTTGATTGTCGAAGGAGAGAAAACAAGGTTAGGCATAGGGAATGATTTATTCGATAACGTACGAAGTATTAAGAGAATATTGGCTTCTGTTATAAATGCTTTTGAACGTTATGATGAGTTGCTGGAGGACGTGGAGAATTATGACAAAAATAGTTTGGTCTTAATAGCCTTAGGGCCTACAGCAACTGTGCTGGCTGCAGATTTGAGTCGTGTTGGATACCAAGCAATAGATATAGGACATTTGGATATAGAATATGAATGGTTCTTGAAGCAAGTAGATCATAAAGTTCCGGTAGAAGGAAAGTATGTCAATGAAGCAGGAGGGTATTCTGGCGATGATGACAATGTCAATCAAGAATATCAATCTCAAATTGTAAAAGTTATAAACTGATGCCTCAAATAACAGTCATTATTCCAGTATATAATGCAGAACAATATTTAGAAGAGTGCTTAGAGAGTATTGTTTCTCAATCTTTTAGCGATTGGGAGTGTATATGTGTGAATGATGGAAGTTCTGATTCTTCTGCGGAAATATTAGAAGCATACGCATCTAAAGATAAGCGCATCAAAGTTCTACCTCAAAACAATGCAGGTCCATCTATTGCTCGTTCTAAGGGATTGGAATGTGCTACAGGAAGGTATATTTTGTTTCAAGATGCAGATGACTTTATTGAGGGACATGCCTATGCGCAATTGGTGGAGTTGATGGAAAAGACTCAGGTGGATGTGCTTGGCTTTTCGTATGAAACATGTCCAGATAGGCAACTTTCACGTTTTTCAATGAAGTGTGGAGAAGTTTTACCACCCACTGCATTGCTGAAGTCCACGAAGAAACCGCAAGCATCGGATGACTTTTCTTTCATTTGGCGTTATATAATAAGACGCTCTTTCCTTTTGGAATATCCTGTTAGTTTTGACTCGCGAATTCGTGTGGGTGAAGATACCGTATTCATGATGGAGATCTTTTCTTATGCGCGTTCAGTTTACTTGACGGATTATGCCCCTTATCGATATCGGATAGACAATAGACATAGTATTATGCATGAAACGCAATATCGTCCTTATCTGGAAGAGTCGTTATCTGTGTTATACAAGAAAAAGAGGGAAATCATTCGGAAAAATGCTTGGGATAAGTTGACTCCATTTAGTTTTGATCTTGCTGATAGGGCTGTGAAAAACTATAGCCGTATGTTAATGGCTAATCGTAAAGCAAATGGAGAACCAAAGGAAAAATATATTAGTGAGGTGCTTCGGCTTCCGATGATGAAGGATGCGATGCATGTGATAGGCTATAGAAATGTGTTCGATAGTTGGAAGGAATACGTGGTGTATTTGTGCATGAAATTCTGTTTCATGCCTGTTCTTAAACGTTACTTTTAGGTGATGCCTCTAACTTTGGTCTTACTTCTAATTGTTGCTGTTTGTCTGCTCTTTGTGATGGTGGATGCCTTTGTAAATCTTCATGAATGGCTTCTTCGTATTCACATCGGGCGATGGCAAGAGCGGAATGTCTGGCAGCAAGCGGTGGAACGAAAGGCTAAGGAGTGGCTGAGACATGCTCCAACAGTGAGGCAAACGGCACAAAATCGATTGGTTTTATGGGACATCATCAGAGGGAAATATCGTAACTCAACTATTCAGACATGGCAAGATGCAGGCCTATTGCTTGGGTTAGGACAAGTGAGTGCTGTAGAATATGCACGTCTCCATCCTGATGCACTGAATGTAAGGAATGTTATGCCGGAGGATTTACTTTTGGCGTATGCTTTGAAAAAAAGTGAATGTCTGAATCCGCAAGTAGAAGTCAAGATGTTGGAACAATTTCAGAATGTAAAAGAGCAAGGAACCATTTATTATAGACCTTGGGTAAAAAATGTCCGTTTTGTGGACACATTGGGCATGGTGCTTCCATTCCTGCATGCCTGTGGATGGGATGATTTGGCAAAACGACAAATGGAAGAATATGACAAGGCCATTTTGAATGGTGTCTTTCCTGCACATGCGTTTAATTTGGAAACAAATCTTCCGATGGGTGTCTTTGATTGGGGGCGTGGAATCGGTTGGTATATCTTGGCATTGATAGAAACAGCAGATATGGAGGGGCAGAATGAGCGTATCATGAAATTGGCAAAGGCATTGTTGCCTCATCAAAAAGTCGATGGGGGCTTTGGCTGTTTTGTGTTCAATCCGCAATCGAGGATGGAGGCATCCGCTACGGTGTTAATCGGCTTACTCTTCCTTTGTGCGTATGAACAGTCGAAAGATGCAACATTCCTGGATGCTGCACGAAAAACAGAAAAGGCACTTATGAAAGCCACACGGCGTAATGGCGCAGTGGATTATTGTCAAGGAGATACCTATGGCATCGGCTATTATTCACAGATTTTCTCGGTCATGCCCTTTGTGCAGGGTCTTGCACTGAGGCTGTCGAAAAAAATAGATTCTTTTGATGGTGAAGCGTAAAGTTTTGTTTTTGATAGAATCGTTGGCTGGTGGTGGGGCAGAGAAGGTGCTGACTACTTTGGTGCAGCATATTGATAAGGAACGATTTGATGTAACGGTTTGTGCAATTAGTGGCGGTGGAAAGTATGAAGAGGTGGTGAAGGAGCAGGTGGTATACCGAGCAATATTGAATGACCTTGCGGGGAGAAGCGGCTTTCAAAATCTGATCTATAAACTAAAACATCACCTTGTGTATCGTTGGTTGCCCCTTTCGTGGGTCTATCGCTTGTTTGTTCCGCAGGGGAATGATGTAGAAGTTGCGTTTGTGGAGGGATTTGCAACGAAACTGTTGAGCCATTCTACGAATCGGAAGGCTCTAAAATATGCTTGGGTGCATATCGACTTGCATCAGAACCATTGGACAAGAAGGGTGTATCGCGATTTGAAAGAAGAGTCGGAGGCTTATGCACGGTACGTCCATATTGTTGGAGTGTCAGACACTGTTGTTGCGGCATTCCATCTGGAGTTTCCTCAAGTCGATGTGCTAGCTACCACCATCTATAATCCTATTTACTCTGACGCTATCCTAACAAGTTCTCAAGAGCCTATTGCTCTGAAACGTCCAGAGTCGATACTTCTAGTGACGGTTGGACGATTGGAGCCACAAAAAGCCTACATGCGGTTACTAAAAATTGTGAAGAGATTGACGGACGAGAGAGTTGATGTGAATTTGTGGATACTGGGTGATGGATCAGAAAGAGAAATGTTGGAAAACTACATTGAAGAACATTGTTTGCAAGAACATGTAAGTCTTCTTGGCTTCCATGCCAATCCATATAAGTATTTGCGCATGGGTGATTTGTTTGTTTGTTCTTCTTTATCGGAAGGTTATAGCACTGCTGTCACTGAAGCCCTAATCCTTGGACTTCCGGTCATTACTACTGATTGCAGTGGCATGGCTGAACTGCTGAAAGATGGGGAGTGTGGCGTCATCACTGAAAATGACGAAACTGCTTTGTATGAAGGCATGAAACGGCTTTTGATGAATGAGACTCAGCTGGAGCATTATCGCCAAAAGGCCATTGAGAGAGGAAGGAATTTTACCATAAAGAGTTTGATGAAGCCTATTGAAGCATTGCTTGCAGAATGAAACGTAAGGTTGTTTTTTTTGTTAATTCATTATATGGAGGAGGTGCAGAAAAGGTGTTGCAGACATTGCTCCGCCACTTAGACAGACAGAGGTTCGAAATAACGCTCTATTCATTACATTGGGAAAAACTTGATGACAACTATCCTTCGGATATAACTTATCGATATATCTATGGACATGGGAAATGGAGTGATTATCTAAAAACTTTTGTATATCAGTATTTTTCTCCTTTATTGTTTTACAGATTGTTCGTCAAAGGGAAGTATGATACTGAAGTGGCCTTTATTGAAGGCTATTCTACGCGGATTGTCAGTGGTTCTACCAACCCTCACTCGAAAAAAATAGCGTGGGTTCATATTGATTTGAAAAATAATCATTGGACAGATGTGGCTTTCAGAAATAGAAAGGAAGAACGAATTTGTTATAAGAATTTTCATCAGGTTATAGCCGTGTCTGAAAGTGTGAAGAATGTAAACGATATATTGTTCCCAAATCTGCAGTCATCCATATATATATATAATCCGGTTCCTTCAAAAGAGATTATTTCAAAGTCTAAGGAACCATGGATGAAAGATCTTATGATAGAGGGTTTTATTTTTGTGACAAGTGGAAGACTTACAAAACAAAAAGGGTATGACCGTCTTTTGGAGGCTGTAGCACGATTGCAAAAAGAGAATTTTCATTTTGAGGTTCTTATTATTGGAGAAGGAGAAGAACGTCGTGCCTTAGAACAGCAAATCAGCCATGAGGGTTTAGAGAGGAATGTTCGACTTCTGGGGTATATGAATAATCCATTTCCGATTATTGCAAAGGCTGATTGTTTTGTCTGTTCTTCAAGAGCGGAAGGTTTTTCGTTAGTAATCCTTGAGGCGATGATATTAGGCTTGCCTATAATTTCAACAAATTGTTCAGGGCCTAATGAACTTGTTGGCGATTCTGAATATGGATTATTGGTCAATAATAGTGTTGATGGCATTTACCGTGGAATGAAAAGATTCTTGGACAATCCTCAATATGTGAAGGAGCTTAGAATGAAAAGTTTAGAACGATCTCGATATTTCAATTTGGAGCAGACAATGGGACAAATTGAAAAAGTGTTAGTATGAAGTTTCGTGTAATAACAGATGCACCAGGTCAAACATGTAACAGGTTTTGGTCCTATGTCGATTCTATAGGATGGGCTATTGCTAATAACGCACATGTTTATATTTTATATTGGGATAAAAGTATTAAAGATTATGACTTATTAAGGAGTGGCAAATATGTTTCTTTTCCTTTGTATAATACAAGGGGAATAAATATAATAGGATATGATAAATATAATTATCTTTCTCATCGTGTGTTTCCCAATAATAAGTTGGCAAGTATGTTTTGTTATAAAACAAAGATTGCGCCGTCATTGGGGTTCATTCAAGGATGGTCGACTAGAGATTCGACTCAATACATAAAAGAATACAAGCAGGAAATTATTTCGTTGTTCATGCCTAACAAGGAAATTAAAGAAAGTGTGGAGGAGCTTTTCTGGCATTTTCGTTCGGAAGGCTATTTTATTGTGGGTGTACATATGCGGAAGGGTGACTACCGGAACTTTTTGAATGGGAAATATTATTTCAGTAGTGCTCAATACAGAGATTTTATGAATCAGTTGCTCCGGTTGTACAGCGACAAGAAGGTTTGCTTTTACATTTCCACGAATGAGAAGTATGAGACGACAGCATTCGAAGGGATGTGTATTATGCAGCCGATGATGCTCAATGCTGCTTACGATCTGTATGCTTTAGGACTGTGCGACAGAATTATTGGCCCCATTAGTACATTTAGCCGCTGGGCTTCTTTTGTGGGGAATGTCCCATTGTGTTTTTTGCGGCAGCGTATGGCTATATCAGATGATAAGATGTTTTCACCAATTCAGGATTACTATCATTTTGCCAGTGGCAAAGAAATTTTATCAGTGAAAGGATTGGAAGATAGGTATAAAAGAGTTGTCAATTTATACGGGAATTCGTGATGTTTACAAAAGAATTCTGTAATTATATCAAAGGGGTCTCAATATTCTTGATAATTATGGGGCACGTTGTGGGGTTTAGAGATGAGGATAGTGGAATTTTCCATTTTTTTAAGATGCTATTTTATCAGGGCGATTGTGGAGTCAATGCTTTTTTCTTCTTGTCTGCTTATGGCTTGTGCCATTCTTATAAAAAATCTTTATTGTGCCAGTTTTATAAGAAACGTGTGTTCCGATTATTCCCTGTGTATTTACTGTTTTCTATTATATTGTTTCTTTTGTTACCACAAGTTGCAAACTCAAGTATCCCTCGTCTATTATTGATGCAGATTTCAGGAATAACAGTTTTTAATGGGAATAAAATTGTTGAGTGGTTTATTCCTGCACTGATAGTAACGTATGTGACATTCCCAATTCTCTATATTGTGTTGAATGGGATGAGGAGATTTCGGCAATACCTGTTGCATTACATGGCAATATTGGGGGGACTTATACCGATATTCTACCTGTTTAATGGAGTAATTCATCCGTTCTTTTTAGCACGTTGGTCTGCAATTTTTCTTGGAATAATGTGCTATATTCTATCTGCAGTAGAAGGACGTTCTCCCCTTCCTTTAATCATTTTTTGTGCATCATGGTCTTTGTTCTCGTATCAAGATTGCAAGTTCTATTTTGTTGTGCCATTGATTATTTATGCATTGCCGTATGTTGATTATGGCACATTGCCATTAAGATCTTTTTTGGAATTTATGGGTACGCATTCTTTGGATATTTATTTAGGACAGATGATAGGTCTGTTTGGGTTTTATCGTAATGCTTCTGGCAATGTCTGGGTAGATTTAGTGATAGGCTTAATCATATCTGTTATCTCTGCGATGTTGTTGTATGATATCCAGAAATATTTCTGGAAACTTGTGCATTTTATCTCTGTGCAGAAACGATGATAAGTGTGATTGTTCCCGTCTATAATTCTGTTGAATATCTGGATGATTGTATTACCTCCATCGTAAACCAAACAATGGGGAATTGGGAATGTTTTTTGGTGGATGATGGTAGTAATGATGGAAGTGAAAAAAAGTGTGACGAGTGGGCTGCAAGAGATAGTAGAATAACCGTTATTCATCAGAAGAATGCGGGCGTTTCGATTGCTCGTAATATGGGAATAGAACGTGCTAATGGAGATTATTTGTATTTTATAGACTCAGATGATTGGTGTGAGTCTTCAATGTTTGAGAGTATTGCTGATAATGATATGATTTTCGGGGATTATGTGCTTGGAGATATGCAAATTGGAAGCCAGATACATTGCTCGGACAATTATGCATTAGCCTATTTGAAAGATGATTTAAGGGCATGTATGGGCTCATTTGTGGTCAAACGGAGCGTCGTTCAGCAGTATGGCATCCAATTTGAACCATCACGGAAGTATGCAGAAGATTTGAGTTTCATTTTGCGATGCCTTTTATTTGCAAAAAGGGTTAATGTCGTTAATTCTGTTTTTATGCATTATCGTCAGGTGGAGAGTTCTGCTGTTCATACATTTAATCTTGGCCGATTTGATGCCTACTTTAGCCGATTATGGCTTTTGAATACTGTTATGCCATTGGGGAATAAAGGGGTAAATTCTTTTTTGCATCATTATGCATGTATAGAGTCAATTGTTTTGGTGACAAGGGAACTATTTGCTCATGGTTATTCAGTTAAGACAGTGCTGAAGTTTTATAAAGACCATCCTGTGATATATATCACATTGATGCGTGCGATTCAAAATCCTGTCTTAAGGAAGGATTATGTAAGTGTTGCAAAACAATTGCTTTATTGTCCATGGATATATAAAGCGAGGGTTGTATGTACTTATAAGTGGTATGATATGCATGCTCTGCTTGGAAAAATGAAGCAAAAGATTTTTTGTCGATGATAACAGTTTTTACTCCGACATATAATAGGGGCTATATTTTGCCGAAATTGTATGAATCCTTAAAGCATCAAACTTGTTGGGATTTCGAGTGGATTGTCATAGATGACAATTCTTCTGATGAAACAAATAAATTGTGTCGTTCTTGGTTGCAGGAAGCTTGTCCTTTTGAAATCCGGTATATTCGACTTGAAAAGAATGGGGGAAAGCAAAGGGCAATAAATCAAGCAGTAAAACTAGCGAAATACGATTTCTTTTTTATTGTAGACTCTGATGATTATTTGGTGGATGATGCGATAGAGAAGGTGAAAAAATGGTGTGGGGAAATAGAAGGTGATAGATCTTTTGCTGGGGTATCTGGAATTCGATGTAGGGAAAACGGAGATTATATAATAGAACCGAATTTTCGAGGAAATCCATATGTCGATTGTACTTATATCGAACGTACAAAGTTTCGGCTGCAGGCTGATATGGCAGAGATTTATAAAACAGAGATATTGAAAAAATATGAGTTCCCTGTGTGGCATGATGAAACATTTACTCCAGAAGATGTTGTCTGGGATCAAATAGCGCTTGATGGCTTTAAGATTCGATATTATGATGAAAAAATATATGTGTGCGAGTATTTGAATGATGGCTTGACAAAAGGAGGAAATAAATTGTATTATAAAAATTTGATGGGTACAGCAATGGCGTTTAATATAAAATTGAAGCATACAACATCTTTATTGAGGAGATATAAACTGATAAGAGAGATTCTTGTTTGTTGTTTTCTCAAACATGATTTTTCTTATTTAAAAAAGACTTGTTATCCTACTTCTGCTTATATATTGTTGCCTGTTGGCTACTTATATTATATGAGAAGAAGAAATTTGTTTAAGAACCTATGACATATGTTATGTATCCTCATGGAGGAAGTGGAAATCATGGCTGTGAGGCGATTGTACGCGGTACAATAAAATTGATGAATGGTAATGCAACTTTGTATTCTAATTGTGTAGAAGAAGATAAACGAGTCGAACTTGACAAAATTTGTTGTATAGATGCAGCAGTACATCCGATAAAGAGAATCAGTATTCATTATCTGAAAGCATTTTTTAAGACTTATGTTGGAGGAGAGAATAATGCTTTTGATGAACTTGTTTTTCAACACATTGTAAAGGAATCGATAACGGCAAATTATTTTTTTAGCATAGGCGGTGATAATTATTGCTATGGCCATCCCCTTTATATATATTTGGTTAATGATTTGTTAGATAAGGCTAAAGTAAAGCGCATTTTGTGGGGAGCGTCAGTGGAACCTGACAATATAGATGAACGGATGTTACAGGATTTGCGTGGCTACCATAAAATCTGGGCACGTGAATCACTGACGTATGAGGCACTATTGGCCAAGGGATTGACACAAACCTTTCTGCTGCCAGACCCAGCCTTTGTGCTTGATAGAAAAGATTTACCTTTGCCTGATGGCTTTGTGGAAGGCAATACAGTGGGCATCAATGTGAGTCCTATGATTATAGGGTATGAAAAGAGTCAAGGTATGGCATTGCTGAACTATGTGAATCTGGTGAGATATATTGTCGATGAAACCGACATGCAGGTGGCACTGATACCTCATGTGGTGTGGAGTCATAATGATGACCGAAAGCCTCTATCGCAACTATATGAAATGTTTAAGGATACAGGCAGGATGGTCATGATTGAAGACCATAATGCGGAGGAACTGAAAGGTTATATTGCTCGTTGCCGATTTATGGTGGTTGCTCGAACCCATGCCAGCATTGCGGCATATTCTACACAAGTGCCGACTTTGGTGGTGGGCTATTCTGTAAAAGCACGAGGAATTGCAAAAGATATCTTTGGAACAGAAGAAAATTATGTACTACCAGTGCAGTCGTTGACACATGAAAATGAATTGGTGAAAGGGTTTCAGTGGATGATGGATCATGAGGCGGATATTAAGGAGCATTATGCAAAGATGATGTCCAATTATATAGGAAAGGTGTATCAGATTCAATCCATTTTAGGTTTGCCGAAGAACGAAAGATGAAGAAACCACGGATTCTGATATTGATGCACTATATGGAGTTGGGGGGAGCAGAAAGTGCTCTGCTCGGGCTTCTGCAGAGCGTTGACCCCAATAGGGTGGATGTGGACGTGTTCATCTACGACCATCGAGGGGAATTGATGCAATATATTCCAAAGGGTAAGGTCCGTTTGTTGCCTGAGGTGACCACTTATAAGACAATAGAACGACCTATAAAAGAATGTTTGAAATCAGGTAACTTAGGTGTGGCTTTGGGACGATGGTGGGCAAAGAAAACGGTGAATCGAAGTCCTGTACCAAAGGGGAAGGATGACATTCGTATTTTTACGAGAATCGCGGACTGTGTGGAACCGTTTATGCCGAAGATTCAACCAAAAGTGGAGTATGACTTGGCGATATCCTTTTTGATGCCACACAATTATGTTTTAAGTAAAGTGAAGGCGAAGAAAAAGGTTGGATGGATTCATACGGACTATTCGACAGTGTATGTGGATGTGAAACGAGAATTACCTGTATGGGAGCGGCTTGACCATATTGCAACTATTAGTGATGAGGTAGGGAAGAAATTTGTGGAGACATTCCCGACGCTGAAAGAAAAAATTATACCGATAGAAAATATTCTTTGTCCGTCTTTCATTCGCAAAAGAGCAGATGAGTTCGCCCCGACAGATATGCTTCAGAAAGAAGATTGTGTCAATTTGTTGTCAATTGGTAGATTCAGTTATCAAAAGCGGTTTGACCAAGTGGGAACGATTTGCCGTAGGATTCAGGAGATTCTTTCTGCATCGGAACAACCTTCTCGAGTGCATTGGTACATCATAGGGCTTGGTGATGAAAGAAAAATTGTGGAGAATATTGAGGAAGAGGGAATGCAGGAGTACGTGACGATTTTGGGCAAACGTGCCAATCCATACCCGTATATCAAGGCTTGTGATGTCTATGTACAGCCCAGCCGCTATGAAGGGAAGTCTATTACGGTGCGGGAGGCCCAAATATTGTGTAAGCCTGTGGTGGTGTCGAATTATCCGACGGCTGCATCCCAGATTCACAGTGGAGTGGATGGCGTGATTGTTCCGATGGAGATAGACGATTGTGCCAAAGGTATCGCGACCTTTATTGGAGACAATGGGCTGCAGGACAGAATTGTTGGCTATTTGTGGTCTCATGACTATGGTAATGAGGCGGAGATTGAAAAGATTTATCAGTTGGCAGGGGCATGATACGTGCATTGTTTCTGATTTTCTATAATGTGTGGCGTATTGCCCTGAACAAGTTGGTGCATTGGAATCGCTTTGATGTACATTGGATGCAACGTGTCAGTCCGTTGTGTGCACTGAAAGTTTTTCAACGTGGTATGATTCGAGTGGGCAGAAATTGTGAGTTTGCTGCATATTGTGATTTTGAAGTGCATGGTAAAGGGGTGTTGGAGATAGGTGAGGGTACTTATTTCAACCGCTATTGTATGATTAGTGCACATGAGCATGTTACCATCGGAAAACATTGTATGTTTGGCCCAGGTGTGAAAATTTTTGATAACAACCACAAGTATTCAGCAGAAACAGGTGTTGATAGTGCACTTACCACTGCCCCCATCTTGATAGGTGATAACTGTTGGATTGCTTCTGATGTAATCATTTTGAAGGGGGCATGTATTGGAAAGAATTGTGTGATTGGAGCCGGATGTATAATACGCAGGGAGGTCCCTGATGGAAGTGTGGTAACAAATAAGCAAGAATTGGGGATTAAATGATAGCCCCTGCACTTAAATCCGTGTTCATCTGAGTAATCTGTGGGAGAAAAGGAGATATGCGGGAGAAAAAGCCAAGAGTATTACACATTTTGTGTTACACATTTTGTGTAATATCGATAAGGCCCGTATCTTTGTAACCTAATTACAAAGAATAATATGATGAAGAATCCGTTTGTAATCAAACCATACGAATCAAAAGATTTATTTTGTGATCGTGAAAAAGAATTGCGGTTGATGGTGCAGGGATGCATCAATCACACAGACATGACACTCATTTCTCAACGGCGTATGGGAAAGACGGGGCTAATACTTCGCCTGTTTGATGAGCTTCATGAAACGGGACTGAACCGACAAACTATTTATGTGGACATCTATGCTTCGCGCTCGATTGATGATTTCATTAAGTTATTGGCGGAAGCAGCGATGAAAGCGTTTCAACCAAAATCTTCCATCGGAGAAAAGTTGATTTCATTTATCAAGTCTTTACGTCCACAACTTTCATTTGACACAATTACAGGTGAACCACAGTTGCAGATTGCTTATCAGACAATGCATGAAAAGGAATATACCTTACGTGGCTTGTTCGATTTTCTTGATGCACAAGAGGTTCCTGTCATTGTGGCTATCGATGAATTTCAGCAGATTCGTGATTATCCTGAAAAAAACATGGAAGCCTTGTTGCGCTCCTATATTCAACAGACTCAGAATCTGACCTTCATTTTCTGTGGAAGTAAGAAACACCTGATGGCTGATATTTTTGCTAACGAAAAGAAACCGTTTTATTCCAGCACAACGTTTATCTCCTTAGAAAAGATTTCAGAAACGGCATATACTCAATTCATACGTCACCTGTTTAATGTAAATGGGCGAAAAATTGGCGATGATGCTATCCAGTTCATCTTGGAATGGACCAGGCGTCATACCTATTATACTCAACAACTTTGTCATACTATCTTTGCCAATGGTGATGAGGATGTCACTCTTGACGTAGTAAAGGTTTCGTGTGAACAGTTAATGAGACAGGGGGAGGCTGTCTATCTTCAATATCGTCAAATGCTAACAGACAAGCAGTGGAACTATCTGATAGCAGTGGCAAAAGAAGGTAGCGTCAGGCAGATAACAGCATCTGCATTCCTGAAACGCAATAAGATAGGATCCCCTTCTGTGTCGCGGCGATTAGCAGAAGCACTTGTTGAAAAAGGATTATTAAACGATGATGTAGGGCTGAATGGTACGACATATACTGTTAGTGACGTGTTCTTTTCACATTGGATGGAGAGGCTATAGTTCAAATAGTACTTTGTATAATCCAGCATCTGGTTCATCCGAGTAATCTGTGGGGAAACATGATTCCTAAAATCATACATTATTGTTGGTTTGGGGGAAAGCCGTTACCTAAATTGGCACAGAAGTGTAAGGCGAGTTGGGAAAAGTTTTTTCCTGACTATGAAATTAAGGAATGGAATGAGCAGAACTTCGATATCAATGCAACCCCATACACGAAATACTGTTATGAGCATCAGCAATGGGCATATTTGAGCGATTTTGTGAGGCTTTATGTGGTTGAACGTGAGGGCGGATTGTATTTTGATACGGATGTGGAGGTGGTGAAGAAGCCAGTTGATCTGTTGGAGTCACATCGAGCCTATTTTGGTTGGGAAACTCCAGATTATTTGAATACAGGCTTGGGATTTGCGGCGGAGGCACATCATCCTGCGGTGAGGGCTATGTTGAGTCAATACGATGGTCTGGTGGTAGATGGGGAATATATGTATGAACGGATGCAAGGATGTCCGCAGTTGAACACGAAAGCATTGTTGCCATTCGGATTGCAACAAGACGGAACCAAACAGGAGATTTCTGATGCTGTGATTTTACCTATTGACTATATGTGTCCATTCCGTGATGCAACGGGGGAACTGAGCAAGACAACAAATACCATCTCCATCCATTGGTTTAGTAAATCTCCTCACGGGAAAAAGGCTGCATGGAAGATGAAATTGACAAGACCATTGCATAGAATATTGAACAAATTCATGAAGATTTATTAATGACTGCGATACCAATACCTGCGGAATTGATCATCCAGATGTTTTATTGGGTGACATTCTTAATATGCATATTTACTTTTTTCAATTATTCTGGTTCAAATAATTGTGATAAATTGTTGAGTAAAAACTCGATGGCGCCAGCACTAATAATGATATGCGTATACATTATTATTATCGGTCTTAGGCCTGTGAACTATAGATTTGGAGATACAGTTAATTATGCTGCAACTTATGCGAGAACCTTGCCGATATTTGGTGAAATAGATTATCATAAGGAATGGCTGTTTGCTTTGTTCCGGACTTGGTGCCGCTCCATGGGGTTTTCGGTGAATGTGTATTTCTTAATTATAGAGATAGGCTATTTAGGACTGATGTTCTGGGCATATAAAAAGGCGCTTTGGGAAAATGCTTGGTTGGCGATGCTATTTGGCTTGAGTGCATTTTCTGTCTTTACATATGGCGTAAATGGCATCCGTAATGGTTTAGCATGCTCAATCGTAACTTTGGCAATTGTATTTGCTGCGAAAGATAAGAACTATTTTGTTACAGCGGTTATGTGTTTCTTGGCATTGGGTATTCACAAAAGTACATTGCTTCCTATCGCAGCCTTGGTTGGTGCATTGTTCTTCATTAAGAAACCGAAGATTGCTTTAATGTTTTGGTTGGTGAGTGTTCCTCTGTCTTTGGTGGCAGGAGGACCGATTTCCAATTTCTTTATGAGTATGGGATTTGATGACCGTGCAGAGGCATATATGTCTGGAGACAATGCTAAATATGGTAACTTCTCTCATACGGGTTTCCGATGGGACTTTTTGTTGTATAGTGCAATGCCTGTGTGGTTGATTTGGTACGTGCAGAAATGTATAGATAAGAAACGTGAGTCGATAGGGGGAGGAAAAACCTTGGAAGAAGAGGAAAGCGGTGTGTATGGTGCAGGCCTTCTTGCTGACGCTCAAAGCATGCGGGTCTTCAATGTAATATCAATAGTGTATTTGCTGACTAATGCATTTTGGGTGATGGTAATTAAGGCTGCTTTCTCGAATCGTTTTGCATATTTGAGTTGGTTTATTTATCCTTTGGTGTTAGCGTATGGTGTCATACGTTTGCATATTTGGGAGGATCAAGATAAGAAGGCGGGGCTGATATTGATGGCTCACATGGGGTTCACGATGATTATGTATTTTATGGGTACATTAGGATAGGGTGTTGATAAGATGTTCTTTAGTGACTAAATGAAAACTATAACCATATTTACTCCAACATATAATCGGAAACATACGTTACCTCGAACGTATGAGTCTTTGTGCCGTCAAACATGTGACGATTTTGATTGGTTGATTATTGATGACGGAAGCACAGATGGTTCAAGGGAATGGGTGGAGAGTCTTGGTGGGAAGACTGTCGAAAAAGGATTGTGTTTTGATTGGATGGGAAGAAAACTTGATGGTGAAGATGAGAACCATTTTGTGATAAGAACCTCTCAATTTAAGATAGAATACGTTTACAAACCTAATGGAGGACTTTACACGGGATATAATGTGGCATATACAACGATCAAGACAGAACTTTGTGTTTGTATTGATAGCGATGATTATATGCCCGATGATGCAGTTGAGAAGATTGTGAGTGTATGGAAATCGAGACCTGTGGAAAAGGACTATTGTGGTATCCTTGGGCTTGATTTCAATGTGGTGGATGGAAAACCAATTGGTGGGTACTTCCCTGATGAACTTCTGGAATGTAATGAAATGGATCTAAAACATCCTGGTGACACCAAGGAGGTGATGCGGACGGATTTGATGAAGAAGGTGGCACCGATGGAGGGTTTTGAAGGAGAGAAAAATTTCAATCCATGGTATATGATGATGCAGGTTCTTGATCGCTATCCGATGCTTGTCATCAATGACAATCTTTGTTGGGTTGAGTATCAGGTTGGAAAAGACTCAATGAGTCAAGGCATTTGGCGACAATACATGAATAGCCCTAAGAGTTATGCAAAGCACCGCATAATGTCCATGAAGTTGAGACATAATAGTTTGGCAAACAAATTACGTCTTTGTGCGCATTATGTCAGTGCATGTATAATTTCGAAGGATAAAGATTGGTTGAGGAACTCTCCTTTGAAGTTTTTGACGATTCTGATGGCACCTGTGGGTGTATTATTGACGTTGGTCATATATTATAAGAATAGATAAGTGTATGGGGGTTAAAGATCAACTGAGGAAGCTTATTCTTCAGCAATGGAACATCGGGTTTACAGAAACTCTGCTGCAAGACATCTTGGATGGTAAGCCTATTCAATATCGGTGGATGAAGCATCGTTATACAAAGAGATGGTTTGCGGATCCTTTCTTGTTGGATGTAACTGAGGATGATTATATTGTTTTGGCAGAAGACTTTGAAGACAACAGAGGGTATGCTGTGATTTCTAAACTTGTTGTTGACAAAAAGACTCTGGAGTTGAAAGATGTGAAGCAACTATTGGATAGAGGTACACATCTTAGCTTTCCCATTTTTATAAAAAGGGGGGAAGATGTGCTTGTCTATCCAGAAAATAGTCAGTCTGGAGAACTGAATCTTTACAAATATGACAGGGAGGATGAGAAGTTGCTGAAGATGGAAACACTCATAAATGCTCCTCTTACAGATGCCGTCCTTTTAGAGTATGAAGGAGAGCAATTGATGTTTGCCACTAAGTTGCCAAATCCAAATGGGAATCAATTGGATATATATGTTAAGAAAGATGGGCAATATGTGCTGAAAGATGTCGTGGAAGTGGAAGGACGGACTGCACGCATGGGAGGAAATTTCTTCAGAGTAGACGGAACTCTTTATAGGGTTGCACAAGATAATAATGAGTGTTATGGGGGAGCGTTGATTCTGCAGAAGGTGGTCGTGACGGATGGAAAATGGTTGTTTGAAGATGTCAGACGCCTGACTTCGCCACATCCTCAATATACAACAGGATTCCATACCTTTAACATCTGTAGGGGAACGGTAGTCGTGGACATTCATGGCTATCGGAGGCATGCGTGGCTATCTTCTTTTTTGACAAAAGCAATCAATAGTGTAAGGACTCGCCGATAAGTAAAAATGATACGTATTCTTCATATACTCCATTCGATGAATCGTGGTGGTGCAGAGGCGATGCTGATGAACTACTACAGGAATATTGACCGTAGTCGTGTGCAGTTCGATTTTTTATTGACTGAGCAGAAGCATTGTCAGTATGAGGATGAAATAGAGGAGATGGGAGGGCGTGTGTATCGGGTGCCTTTATTGAGATTCAGCAATCCTTTTCCATACATTAATGGGGTGAAACATTTCTTGAAGGAGCATCCTGAGTATAAAATTGTTCATTCTCATACCTCAAGTAAGAGTGCAATTCCTTTATGGGTTGCCCAAAGATGTGGTGTACCAGTGAGGGTATGTCATGCACATAGCAGCAGTTCTGGACATGGTTTAGAGGGCTTTGTGCGTTGGGGTCTTGGTGTGTGGCTGAAAAGAGTGGCTACAGATTTCATGTCTTGTGGCGAGGGGGCTACGCTTTGTTGGTACGGCAAGGAGTATTTGAACAAGACACGTTTTGTCCCCAATGCTGTTGATGTAGAGAGATATGGGTTTAATGAATTGATACGTCAGACTGTACGAGAAAAGTTACAACTGTCAGATGGTGAATATGTGTTGGGAATGGTGTCACGGTTTCATCCTGTGAAAAACCATCTTTTTGCCCTTGATGTGTTGGCTGCAATGAAGGATATAGGCTGTCGTGCAAAGTTGTTGTTTGTGGGTGATGGCGAATTAAGACCTGCTATTGAAGAAAGGATTACATTATTAGGTTTGGGTAAGGCTGTGGTGATGACAGGTCTTGTCAGCGATGTCCCGAGTTATTTGCAGGCAATGGATATGGTACTGATGCCTTCTATCAATGAGGGATTACCAGTGTCACTGATAGAAGCTCAGACGAATGGACTATCTGTGATTGCAAGTATGGGAGTACCTCACGAAGTGGATGTGACGGGAAATGTGGATTTCCTTCCTTTGGATGTGAATGCTTGGGCGGAGTGCTTGGCTTCAAAGATAAAACAGGGGGTAGCTCGAGATGTAGATGCAGTAAAGAAAGTAAGGAATGCGGGGTATGACATTAAAGCCGCAGGTAAGGATTTGGAAGGGTGGTATTTGGATAAATTTAATAATTTCGAATAATTTTATATCTTTGTTATGAATATAGCATTATTGATAGCAGGGGGTGCCGGGAATCGGATGGGACAGGATATTCCCAAACAATTTCTGCATGTGGATGGATGTCCCATAATTGTCCATACCATGCAGTGTTTCCAGAAGCACCCAGATATTGATGCAATGGCAGTGGTATGTCTGAAAGGGTGGGAAACGGTACTTCAGGCATATGCCAACCAGTTCAGTATTACTAAACTGAAATGGATTTTCCCTGGTGGAAATACCGGAATGGAGTCTATCCACAATGGCATTTATGGGCTGAAAGGTGAGGGTTGTGTAGATGATGACTTGGTTCTGATACATGATTCCGTGCGTCCGTTGCTCAGTCAAGATATTATTAGTAGTAATATTGCTATTTGTAAGGCTTATGGGTATGCAATCACGGGAATTCAATGCCGGGAGGCAATCTTGGAAAGTGAGGATGGTTTTGTTTCAACAACAAGTATCCCTCGTGACACTCTGATTCGTACCCAGACACCACAGACGTTCCGCTTAGGCAACATCTTGGATGTGCATGAAGAGGCGAAACGTAAAGGTATTATGGATAGTGTGGCATCTTGTACTTTAATTGCTGAAGTCGGTGGCCGAGAGATGCATATTGTGCCTGGTTCAGAGAAGAACATTAAAATAACGACGGTGGAGGATATTGAAATCTTAAAGGCTTTGATGCATACCACAAAGGAAGGGTGGATGAAATAATATGACGTATAGAGAGAATGTGAAAGAATGTGCGATGTCTGCTCTCCCTTGGGAGAGGATGGCTGGGTGCAATGTGTTGGTGACAGGAGCGACAGGGCTGTTGGGCTCTTGTTTGGTGGAGGTCTTGATGCTATGCCCTTGCTCGGATTTACATGTGTATGCAGCAGGCCGCAATGAGGAACGGGCAAGCCGTTTGTTTCGAGAGTATCTTGATTCGTCAAGATTTCATCTCCTGACATATGATGTGACACAACCGTTGAAGTCTGAGGTTTCTTTCCATTATGTTATTCATGCTGCAAGCAATGCCAGTCCATCATTTTTTGCAAAGAATCCTGTTGAAGTGATGAAGTCAAATCTGGTCGGGACGGCCAATTTGTTGGATTACGGAATAACGCATGGCTTACGAAGGTTTTTGTATGTCTCAACAGGGGAAATCTATGGCGAAGGTGATGGGAGGGTCTTTGTAGAAGATTACAGCGGATATGTAAATACTATGAGTGCACGTTCATGTTATCCTTCCTCAAAGCGTGCGGCTGAAACTCTTTGTGTAGCATACGGAGCAGAATATGGCGTGGATGTCGTGGTGGCTCGTCCTTCTCATACGTATGGTCCTCATTTTACGGAGAGTGATAATCGGGTCTATGCACAATTTATCAGAAATGTGTTGGAAGGAAAAGATATAGTGATGAAGAGCAATGGTACTCAATATAGGAGTTGGTGCTATGTTGTGGATTGTGTGAAAGGACTGCTTTATGTATTGTTGAAAGGAAAGAATGGAGAGGCGTATAATGTGGCAGATGCTCTTTCGAATATAAGCATTCGCCAATTGGCGGAGATGGTGGCTGACATCGCTGGAAAGAAAGTCGTGATGGAATTGCCATCTGATGCGGAACAACAAGGGTATAATGTTGTGACAAAATCGGTGTTTTCTACGGAAAAATTAGAGTCGCTGGGTTGGAGTGTAAGGGGTACGATGAAGGAAAAGATGAATACAACGATTCAAGAATGTAACAAGAACGGGAAATGAAATCATATAAGGATTTGTTGAATGAGAATGCTCGTGCAAGTGGGCTGAGACAACTGACGGAGGAAGAATCGGTAGAGATGAAGAAGATGCTGATGAAGATGTATGAGTCGGTTGCTTCTCTTTGTACGGCGAATGGGTTGACGCTGATGCTGTGTGGCGGAAGTTGTCTTGGCGCAATTCGACATCAAGGATTTATCCCGTGGGATGATGATTTGGATTTATGTATGCCTCGACGAGATTACGAGTGCATGAAGGAGTTGTTGCTACAAGGTAAATTAGGAGACGGGTATGAATATATGTTCCCTTCTAAAGAGAGGGATGCTTTGTGTATGTTCATGAAGATTTATAAAAGGGGAACAAAATGCGTGGAAGCAGGTAATGAATTTACAGATTTCCCGAAGGGCTTGAGTCTTGACATATTCCCATTGGAAGGGGTTAGTGAAAACGCTGTTCAAAGAAAACTGACGGGTATATTGGCGAATCTACTGCGACTAAGTGCCAACATGGTTTATGAGGTAACATATCCCGTGAGTGATATGACACGTCAATTGACCCGTATGCGAGGTTGGGGAGGAGTCATGGTTAAGGTTCGCAAGGTGTTGGGAAAAATTTTGAGCATGATTAATCATCGTCGTTGGGTGAATGCTTTTGATACATTGGTTTGTTGCCCGAAAATTGGTACTTATTTGTCAATCCCGACAGGTCGTAAATTATATGCAGGAGAGACATTGCCATCCGAAGTGTTCTTGCCTGCTCGAACCGCTCTGTTTGAAGGAATGGAAGTGTTCGTGCCTGGTGATGCGGAAAAATATCTCACAAATCTTTATGGGAAGAATTATATGCAATTGCCTCCTGTAGAAAAGCGCGAACGCCATTTTATCATAGATTTTGATTTGAATTGTTCGGAGTGATGTTATACGAATTGGCACATACGATACAGGCAAAAGTTCCTTGGATTTGGGAAGGAATTGAAATGCTTAATGCTGCATGGTGTGGACTGAAAATTGGTGACAGGAGAAAATTAGAAGATGGTCTGCCTGGCCATGTGGGAATTGCTGATATCAATGATGCGAGTAGGCTGGCGGATTTCTTTGCTCGTCAGCCTGAAGAAAGTTTCAAGTGGTTTCGTCCACATGCGTTTGATGAGGAGACGATGAGGACTTTGTTGGGGCGGAAGTCTTATATAATATATGTACAAGAGGAGGATGGGGAGATTGTAGGGTATGCTTTTTTAAGATGCTTTGCGAATGGGAAGAGTTTCCTTGGGAAAATGGTGGATGTGAATCATCAAGGGAAAGGGGTGTGCACAACTCTTTGTAAGGTCGGTATGGATTTGGCAACGAAGACGGGGTTCCGTATGTTTGAGAGTATCAATAAGGCAAACATTGGTTCGATGAAAGCAAGCCAGAAAGCATGTGATGTGCTGATATTGGAGGAGTTGGAGGATGGAGACGTGCTGATAGAGGATTTCCCTAAGGGCAGTTTGAAAGAATTGTAAGAGAATATGCTGAAGTGGTTGTTTGACAGAGTGGTGTCCTTCGTGGGCTTGTGGTTCTTGTGGCCGGTGTTATTGGTGGTGTGGGTGTTGATTCGGCTGAAGATGCCGGGAGGACCAGCCATCTTCAAGCAGAAGAGAGTGGGGAAGGATGGGGAGTTGTTTACCATGTACAAATTCCGCAGCATGACGGTGGGGCATGGCGGCAGCAGTGTGTCGGTGGCAGGTGAGAGCCGCATCACACCGTTGGGAGCCAAGTTGAGGAAGTATAAACTGGACGAGTTGCCTGAACTCTGGAATGTGTTGATTGGCGACATGAGTTTTGTGGGGCCTCGACCAGATGTGCCGGGCTATGCCGACCAGTTGGAAGGAGAAGACAGGTTGATTCTGAAGTTGCGGCCAGGCATTACGGGACCTGCTTCGTTGAAGTATCGTAATGAAGAGGAGATTTTGGCAAAAGTGGATGATCCTCAGAGGTATAATGATGAGGTGATTTATCCAGATAAGGTGAAGATAAATCTTGACTATTATTATCATCACTCCTTGTGGGGTGACATCAAACTGATTATAGAGACGGTCTGTGGGTAAGAAAATTGTTCGTGCAGCAACGATTGGTCTTTCGCTGAATGCCTTTTGTCGAGGACTCTTGCGAGAACTGACCGAAGAAGGCTACGAAGTTGTGGCACTCTCCAGTCCTGATGCTGATTTGCAGCAAGTGGGCGAACGTGAAGGCGTGAGAACCATCGGCGTGCCAATGGAGCGTCGCATAAGTCCGCTGAAAGACTTCGTCTCCCTTGTTCGGCTGATTCGGGTACTGCGGAAGGAGAAGCCCGACATGGTGCATTCGATGACCCCTAAGGCAGGACTGCTCTGTATGATGGCAGCCAAGATGGCAGGAGTGCCGGTGCGGGTACACACCTTCACGGGGTTGGTGTGGCCCACTTCCACGGGTCTGATTCGACAGATTCTGATATGGACTGACAAACTCACCTGTGCCTGTGCCACCCACGTGATACCCGAAGGCGAAGGAGTGAAGCAAGACCTGCAGCGGTGCATCACCCGAAAGCCTTTGAAAGTATTGGGCTATGGCAATGTGAAAGGCATCGATTTGCAGTATTGGAAGCGGACTGCCCCAGCCGAGCCGCATGAGACAGTCACCTTCATCTTTGTGGGCCGCCTGGTGCGTGAGAAGGGCATCAATGAGTTAGTTGCTGCGTTTGTGCGGTTGAACGAACAATACCCTCAAACGCGGCTCCTGCTGGTAGGCCCCTATGAAGAAAAGATTGACCCCCTCATGCCCGAAACCATGCGGTTGATAGCCGAGTGTGAGGCCATAGAGGCGGTGGGCAGTCAGACGGACGTGCGCCCCTTCTACGAACGGAGCGATGTGCTGGTCTTTCCCAGTTATCGCGAAGGATTCCCCAATGTCGTCATTGAGGCAGGGGCGATGGACTTGCCCAGCATTGTGACCGACATCAATGGGTCGCGCGAAATTATTGTCAATCAAGAGAATGGTCTGATTGTTCCGTCGCAGGATGAGACTGCCCTGTATGAAGCGATGGAATGGATGATTGCCCATCCCGATGAGTGTCAACGGATGGCGCAGAAGGCACGGAAGATGGTGGCAGACCGTTTTGAACAAGGCTTTGTGCGGCAATGCCTGAAAGACTATTACAAGACACTTTTATCGAAGAAATGACTTGCAGACGTATTTATACGTCTTTTTATTGTCGCCTACTGGGGCGTACCCCTCGGCTGCGCCATGCCGTACCCCTCGACTACGACCGACCGTACCCCTCGGCTACGTAATGTGAGAAATTGAAAAACATCAAATATTTGTTCATTTATTTATGGATAGAATCTATTTGTGTCTTGCCCACATGAGTGGCAAGGAGCAACAGTACATACAGGAGGCCTTCGACACCAATTGGGTGGTGCCTCTGGGGCCGAATGTGAATGCGTTTGAGGAGGATTTGGCAACCTTTGCCAATCGGCGCGAAGGGGCAGAACCCTTGCAGAAGAAAGTCGTTGCACTGAGTGCAGGAACTGCAGCCATCCATTTGGGACTCATCATGTTGGGTGTGGGGAAAGGTGATGAGGTCATCTGCCAGTCGTTCACCTTTGCGGCCAGTGCCAATCCTGTGGTCTATCAGGGAGCGACACCTGTGTTTGTAGATAGTGAGCCAGATACTTACAACATGGACCCTCAACTGCTGGAGGAGGCTATCAAGGACCGTATGGCCAAGACAGGCAAGAAGCCAAAGGCTATCATCCCGGTGTATCTGTATGGCATGCCGGCCCGGATTGACGACATCATGGAGGTGGCCAGACGCTACGAAATTCCCGTGCTGGAAGATGCTGCCGAGGGCTTTGGCTCGCGCTATCGTGGTCAGGTGTGCGGCACTTTTGGCGACTATGGCGTGATGTCGTTCAACGGCAACAAGATGATTACCACGAGTGGCGGCGGTGCGCTGATTTGTCCCGACGAGGAGACGAAGAAGCGCGTCATGTTCTATGCCACGCAAGCCCGTGAGCCGTTCCCCTACTATCAGCACGAGAAGATAGGCTTCAACTACCGTATGTCCAACATCTGTGCAGGCATCGGCCGTGGGCAGATGACGGTGGCTGAGGAACATATCCGACATCACCAGTGGGTGCATGAGGAGTATGTGAAAAGATTTTCGGACTGTCCCGAAATTGTGGTACACACGGCCCCCAGCGGAGAGATGGAACCCAACTACTGGCTTTCCACCATCCGTTTTGAGGACGGGAAGCATACGGTCGATGGCGGACTGCTGCCACTGATTGAGAAACTGAGCGGTCTGGGCATTGAGACGCGCCCGCTGTGGAAGCCGATGCACTTGCAGCCTGTATATAAGGATGCTCCGGCCTATGTGAACGGGGTGAGCGAACGTCTCTTCTCCTGTGGTTTGTGCCTACCCAGCGGCCCCTACGTGAAAGAGGTTGAACTCAACTATATTGTGGAAAAAATCAAAGACTTTTTGTGAGGAAAAACAATTGGAATTTATGAGAAAATTCTGTTTGATACTGTTCTCCCTTCTCGTTGCTTTCCCGGCTCTTGCCCAGCAGCAGAAGAAGTGGAAGGCGCCCAAGCGTCCCAAACGCCCGAAGTGGGAGGCTCCGAAGCCTAAGTCGGTGGAGTACATAGATGTGTGGAGACCCTACATTTTCTCTGACAACTTGTTCTTCGATTTTCAGGGAGGTGTGACCCTCTCGATGGCCGAGAACATGAGTGGGCATGGATTGGGCAAAATCTGCGGGCCGATGGGGGAATTGGGCGTGGGAAAACAGTTCTCCAACTCGTGGAGTACACGGCTCTCGCTGGGGTATAAGCAACAGAAAGGCTGGGCCAGTAAGGAGGCTTTGGCTGCCAGCACCTTGTTGGGCGATGGAGATTATTCATACCGAATCGTTTCGTTCTATGTGGATGAGATGCTGAGCCTGACTCGTCTGCTGCTCCCCTACAATGAGCAGCGGGCACTTGACTTGCAGTTGTTTGCTGGTGTGGGACTGAATTACTCTTTTGGTTTCGACGACAAGGTTGACCGCTGGGAGCGATACGGCTATCCTGTTGATGGAAAGGACTTTGTGAACTTTGCCTTCCGAGGTGGTTTGCAATGCCTCTATAAGGTGAGCAATACGGCTGACCTGACATTGCAGGGAACCTTCAACATGCTGAACGACAATTACAATGGTGTGAAACACAAGGATAAGTTTTCCTTCGATTCTTATGTGGATGTGACTTTGGGTGTTCGGGTTCATCTGGCCGACCATTACGGCGACAGCCGATACTATAAGGTGCGTCGGTGGGAAGCCTCTTCGCTCAGGGCTTCGGAGTCAAAGGTGGCCACTTTGCTGGAGGAGGAAAAGGCGGCAGAGTACAGAATGCGTGAGAGTCGCGAGGCTGTTGCTTTTGGCCAACTGATGAAGACCCACATTTCCTTCTATGTCGATCGCACGTTTGTGAATGATTATCAGATGGAAAACCTACGTATCGTGGCCGACTTTCTGAAGAGGAACCCACAAGTGAACCTGATTGTGAAGGGGTATTGTGGTGCCTCGACAAAGAGTGAGTCCCCTGATATGCACTTGGCAGAAAAACGTGCAAGGTCGGTAGGTAGGGCACTGACCCGATATTTTGATGTGGATTCCTCGCGCTTCGAACTCTGGTTTGATGAAGATGCAGTGGCTCCTTTCCCGATGGAGGGAGAGTGGATCGATGGTGTTGTTTTTCAGATGGTAGAGCAATAAATTGACTCCGAACGAAACATTTTGGTGCGTTTTTATTCAATAAAGTGGCGGAATGAAACAAAAATGAAGAGAAATGTATCTTTTTAGACTGATGGTAAATGTTTTTTTTCGTAACTTTGCATCGTTTTTACAAAGGAATGATGAAACCACAGAGGGCAGGTATAGTTAAAAGATTCGTAAGTTGGTATTTTTCAAGGGAAGCATTACCATTTTGGGCCATTAGTGTTTTGGATATAACACTAATTTTCATGGCCATGCTGTTCATGTACTCTCTTGTATATGGCCCTGCTCGCTTGGTGGGGAATGGTTCTTTCGTACTCTATACCTTGTTGATTGACTTGGTCTTCTATGGGATAGGCATGCGAATTTTCCATACTTATACGGATGTTTCAAAAATTCTGGCTTTTAAAGACTTGTCGCGCACGGCTTTTGCCATGCTGGTCGGAACCGTGTTGTGCATGTCGCTGCGCTGGGCTATAGATGTATTGCCCTTCACGAGTCAAATCCCGTACCGCGTGTTTGTGCTGACTTTCTTCGGGGCAACGGCGGCTTTGTGGCTTTGGCGCATTGTGGCGAAGAACTTGGCAGACCTTGTGCGCGAAAATGTGCGTGAAGAAGTGGAGTTGCTGCCTCGTCAGGAGATTGAGGTGAACATGGATAAGATAGGAGAACTCCTGAGAGGGAAAAGGGTGCTGGTGACAGGAGCGGCTGGAAGCATTGGCCGTGAAATGGTGCGTCAGATAGCAGGTTATGCTCCGGCTAAACTCATCATGATAGATCAGGCCGAGACACCGATGCACGACCTCATGCTGGACATGCAGGAGAAATGGCCGCAAATCAATAGCCTGTTGTTGGTTTGCACGGTGACGAACCGCGAACGGATGGAGAGGGTGTTTGAGCAGAACAGACCCGATTTCGTGTTTCATGCAGCAGCCTACAAACACGTGCCGATGATGGAGGAGAACCCTGGTGTGAGCATTCAGAACAATGTGGTAGGCACACGCATCCTGGCCGACCTGTCTGTGAAATATGGCGTGAAGAAGTTTGTGATGATTTCGACCGACAAGGCTGTCAATCCGACCAATGTGATGGGATGTTCGAAGCGTCTTTGTGAAATCTATGTGCAGAGTTTGAATGCCCATGTGCAGCAGTCGGCTGATGAGACGATGACCAAGACGCAGTTTGTGACCACCCGTTTCGGCAACGTGTTGGGTTCCAATGGCTCGGTCATTCCGCTGTTTAAGAAGCAAATCGATGCAGGCGGCCCCGTAACGGTGACGCATCCAGACATCATACGCTTCTTCATGCTGATACCAGAAGCCTGTGCATTAGTGCTGGAGGCTGGAACAATGGGGCATGGCGGTGAAATCTTCGTGTTTGACATGGGGCATCCCGTGAAGATAGCCGATTTGGCCAAGAAGATGATACAGAATAGCGGACGACGGGACGTGAAAATCCAATATACGGGTTTGCGTGAGGGGGAGAAATTGTACGAAGAGGTTCTCTTTAAGGACGAAGAGGAACTCCCGACTGTCCACCCGAAGATTCATGTGGCCAAAGTGAAGCAGTATGAATATGAGGATGTCTGCAAGTTGTTTGATGAGTTGGAGTGTCTGGCAAAAACCGCTGATGACATGCAGATAGTGCGGAAGATGAAGTTGATTGTTCCAGAGTTCAAGAGTAACAACTCTGTCTATGAAGCGATTGACCGGGAACTGGAACAGGGGCGCTGACAAAGTGGGGCAAAACACGGAAGAATGGTATCTCGCAAACTAAGTGGCATCTTGCAAACGAACATGTATTCATGAAAGTGTAACATCTCCCATACTAATTATAGAATAAAGAATAAGAGGATAGAATGAAAAGAATTGCATTAACATTGGTTTCGGCACTTGTATGTCTGTCGTCATTCGCTCAGAATCGTGCGGATTCTACAGTCACGCTGTTTGATGACTTAAGTGTGCCATTGGTGGAAAAGAAATATGTGGCCAACACGAACTTTCAGGACAACTGGTACCTTTCTTTGTATGGAGGTGTTACTTCCAACTTTGGTAGCGACTGTTCCCACTCGGGGTTCTTCCGTCTGATGGGGCCTGCTGCCATGCTGGCAGTTGGTAAGGAAATCACCCCCATCAGTGGTGTACGTTTCCAGATTAACTATAACCGTAACACGGGTGTGACGGACAACCAGTTCGGCACTGTTGTTGACGAAGTGGGAGACTTGATTGATACAGGGTTTGGCGATTTGGAACATAACCGTTTCAAGTGGAACTCTTATGGATTGAGCATCGATTACCTGCTGAATTTCACCAACTTGATTTGTGGCTTCCGCGAGAATCGGAAGTTCCATCTGCAGGGAATTGTCGGCATCGGAGGTTCGGTGTCGCGTAACTATACAACGGGAAAATTCGTCAATGCCATCAAGGAGATAACAGGTGATGATGACTATAACAGCCATAACAACCAGTTGCATAATAAAGACAAGTACGATAATCGCCAGCACTCTCTCATCTGCCTTCGTGCCGGTGTGGCAGGAACGTTCATGGTTGCCCGCAATTGGAACATCCACATGGAGGTTATTGGTAACATTCTGGATAACTCCTATGACAGTAACCCGACAACTGGCAACACTTGGGATGGTCACGTCGATTATTTGATTGGTGTCAGTTACCGTTTCAACAACAAAGGTGGGCAGGCACCAGGTTTCTACTATCCTCGTCATGATATGACCGAATACCGCAAGCGCATGGCTTCTATCGAGAACATCCGCGAACAGACGCGGAGGCGTCAGGATGAACTGGCTCAGATGACCGATACGATTGACGTGGATGCTCAGGTGATGTACACCCTGATTGCTTTTGACGAGAACGATACGGCCATTGACCGTTTGCAGCAGACCAACATCTACACCACTGCTTATGCTTGGGCGCGCAATCCTCGCTGCATCATCTACATCACCAACAGCACGGCGGTGGATGACAAACTCTTCCGCAAGCGCGCCGAAGCCATTCGCGACATCCTGCTGGAACGCTATGAGATTCCTGCCGCAAAGATATGGATTGTGGCCAGTGAAAAGGACATAAAGCCGATAGGCGATTATATCGAATTGATTGTGAATGATTAATGTTTTTCCCGAACCATACTTTTTCGAAGTAATAAGATTGAATAATAGGATATGATACAGAAAAGAACCTATACATTGATGTGCGCGCTGCTTTTGAACCTGTGGGTTTGGGGGCAGCAAAGCCTTGTGACAGACTCCACATCCAGTCGTATGAAACTCGACCAAGACAGCCTCTACTACGATGAGATGGCTTATCTTGACGACTACCACTTCTGGGACAATATCTTCGTGGTGGCCCAGGTGGGTCTCAGCCACTCCATGTCGGAAAATACGCGTTTTGGTAATTTCTTCGGCAATGAGCGCTTGAGTTTCAACATTGGTGTCGGCAAATGGTTCTATCCCTCTTTCGGTCTCCGTGTCACGGGTGGCTTGCATCCGCAGGTCGGACGTGCTGAATGGGAAATCAGCAATGCCTATCCCGAATATTTTGGCAATTACCACTACAACATGTTCTCGGGCTATGTCGATGGACTTGTCAATCTCACCAATATCATACTCAAGTATAAGGAAGACCGTGTGTTCAACCTTATCGGTATCATCGGTTTGGGCTATAACCACACCTTTGGTTTCGACAAGAACAAGTGTGCCGTCATGCGCCGAGGCATCTCCATCGAGGGCGGAAAGGTTGTGCCTGGCACAGACGAAAATCCCGGCAACATCCGATACGAGGTCAACACCAACCCCGGCAACTACTTTGCCGCTCATGTGGGTTTGCAAGGCCGTTGGAAGGTGAGTCCGGCATGGGATATTATCGGCGAAGTCACTTTCAACGGAACCGACGATAAGTACAACGGCCACACCTACGACCGTGTCTATGACACCTACTTCGACGTGTTGCTTGGTGCGCAGTTCCACTTCAAGGACTGTCACGGTCGCCGTCGTTTCCACTATGTGAAAAACCTCAATGCTGCAGTCATCGAGCGTCTGGAGCGTATGAGGAGCGATGAAAACGAACGACTCGCCGAAGCGAATATGGCTGTGCCTGAAATCTTTGAGAAACTCAAGTTCAATGAGGCTCTCCAGACCACGGTCTCCTTCTATGTCGATCGTTTCTACATCACCGAGGCACAGAAGAAGAACGTGAAGAGTGTGGCCACCTTCCTCTCCACCCACCCCGACATCAACCTCATCGTGACTGGCTATGCCGACATCGAGACAGCCTATCCGGCCTACAACCTCCGTCTCTCCCAAAAGCGCGCACAGGCTGTCTATGACATGCTCGTCAACGAGTTCCACGTACCCACCAACCGCCTCCGTATCGACTACAAGGGCGACACCGTGCAGCCTTACACTTCTGTGAACGAGTGGAACCGTGCCGTCATCTTCTTCCTCGACCGAGGCGAAGGCAAGAGCCAGATTCTTGAGTCAGAAACCCCTAATGAATAAACGTATGAAAATAGTTCTATTAGCATTGGCCTGCATGATGGCTATAAGCCTGCAGGCCCAAAACGAGGGCGATGTCGTCATTCCAGCCGGACAGACCGCCATCCCCGATTCGGCCTACTATAAGCACATGGAGATGACCTCCCTCGCAATTCCTGCATCAGTCGATACGATTGGTCAAAACGTGGTTGACCATTGCTTCAAGTTGGTCTATATTACGGTCGATGCAGAGAACCCCCGTTTCAAGTCAGAAGGTGGGGTGGTCTATTCAAAGGATGGTAAGACGCTGATTCTCTGCCCTCCGGGCAAGACGGGCGAGTTCACCGTGCCAGCACATGTCACGACCATTGCTCCCTACGCCTTCCGCACCTGCAAGAAACTCACCTCCATCGTCCTGCCCAATGGCATCACCGAGATACCCGACGGTGCCTTCATGGGCTGCTGGGGACTGGAAAAGGTCAATCTTCCGCAGGGTCTGAAGCGCATCGGCAAGCATGCCTTCGATGGCACCATCGTGCAGAAGATGAACATGCCCACCACGATGGAGTTTATTGACGATGAAGCCTTTGTCAACACCAGCCTCGTCGAGGTGAACCTGCGAGTGACAACGCCCTTCGAGTTGGGCGAAAATGTCTTCAGCGAGATTCATGTCACCCGTCTCAACGTGCCAACTGCAGGTCTTCAGAACTTCAAGAAACATCCCAAGTGGGGCAAGTTCGGGCGCATCACCCCCACCCACAGTTATTGGACCGTAAAACTGCCATAGGAGTTAAGAGTTTTGAGTGAAAAGTGAAGAGTGAAAAATCTAAGTTACTTTCGTCATTGAGGAACAACCCGAATGGCAGGTAACTTAGATTTTTCACTCTTCATTTTTCACTTAAAAGGGAGGGCGACCAACAGCAATTGTTGGTCGCCCTCCCTTTTTTTATTTTATCACCCTGATGTACTGCGGCTCGATGTGTGTGCCCAGCGCACCGAGCATCTCGAAATTGACGAGAAACATGCGCTTGGCCCGGCCTTTAGCCTTGAGCAGTGTGCCCTCATAGCCATCGAACAGACCGCCCACGATGCGCACTCGGTCACCCTTCTGCAGTTCCACCTCCTCGGGATGGAAATAGGTGATGTCTTGCTTCATCTTGGTCGAAGAGTCGATGAAGCGTTCCATCTCCCGTGTGGGCACTTGCAGAATCTTGTATTTTCCCTCCACCTTCTTGTAGCAGTAGGTGATGAACGGATGCAGGTTTTTCAGCGTGTTCATCTTGCGGAACGGCGCGTATGCAAACACCGTGTTGGGGATGAGCGGACGCTCCACGATGGTCTTCTTGCCGTGGATGGTCGTGTCGGTCTCCACCATCGGGCAATAGGTGCGCACACCGGCCTGCTCCATCACGTTGAGGGCCAGCGTCTCCTTCCGGCTCACCTTCAGGGCGAACCATTGCGGCACATCCATGAGTTGTGCTGATGTGGGCTGATAAGTAGGGTTTTCCATGCAAAGTTTCTAAGTTTTATGGCATAAAACGTGGCAAAGTTAAGAAAAAGATGTGAAATGAGGAAAGGACTTTCCCCCTTTTCTTTCTCTCAACCTCACATAAATGCCGAATCCGGCGGTGGTGCGTTGGCTTCTGGCATACCGCTTTCGCCGTTCCCTTTTCTCCGCACCCGTGGCGGCCTTCTCTCCACATCTACCGTTATATTTTTGTAACACCCCCACTGTTACACTTGTAACGCCGCCACTGTTACATTTGTAACACTGCCGCTGTTACACTTGTAACACTAACGCTGCCGCGAGTGTTACATTTCCGTTTCCAATCAGGTGCGAAAAAGCACGACACGATGGCTATTTTGTAGTAAAAGTTCTTTTATTTGAGGGCTTTTGTCGCTCCTTATAAGTTAAAGATTGTTAATCGGGGGGGTAAAAATGGAAACCCGTATCTTTGAGGCGAAAAAAGCAATTACTAACATTTTTTACGATGAGAAAGAAACGATTACACCAATCTCTGCATGTGCTGTTCTGTTTCTTCCTGTTTTTTGTGGCATGGACAGTGAAGATGCAAGGACAGACGACATGAGTGGAAATGTGTGGGAATGGTGTCAGGACTGGTATGGCAGTTATTCTTCTTCGGCTCAATCCAATCCGACAGGTGCTTCGAGTGGCTCTTACCGCGTGAGCCGTGGTGGCAGTTGGGACGAAAGTGCTGCGAACTGTCGCGTGGCGATTCGGGGCAACTTCACGCCGACGAACTCGACCCGAGGCATCGGCTTCCGCCTTGCCCTCTGAGTTTACCCTATGGCAGAAAACTTGAAAGGGGAAATAAATAGGTATAGGCGTTTAGAAGCGAGTGCGGTCTAAACGCCTATACCTAAGTTTTTCTCACTTAATCATACCGTTCGCTCCGCGCAAAGTACTCACGTTTGGAAAATCCAAATAAATTTGTTTTTTCTCTCACTTAATCGTACCGTTCGCTCCGCGCAAGGTACTCACGTTCGACAATAAAAGTGAAAAATCAGTTTTTCACTTTGTATTGTACTCACTTAATCGTACCTTTGTGGCCGAAACCAATGCTTTACAGAAAAATGAAGAGATTTGCTAACTATTCCGTGCCGACCATGAAGGTTGAATCGCTCTTTCTTTTGTTCCTCTTTGCCATGAGTGCCAATGCCCAGCAGTGGCTCCCCATCCCGCAGGAGGCCAAGCCCTACACCCGTTGGTGGTGGCTGGGCAGTGCCGTCGATTCGGCAGGGCTGGACTATAACCTCTCCGAACTGGCCCGTGTGGGCATTGGCGGTGTGGAAATCACGCCCATCTATGGGGTGAAAGGCAACGATGCCAACGACATCGCCTATCTCTCGCCCCGGTGGATGCGGATGCTGCACTATGTGGAGACGCGTGGGGCGGAGTTGGGCATCGAGACCGACATGGCCACTGGCACAGGCTGGCCTTTCGGTGGGCCGCTGGTGACGGAAGAGGATGCGGCCAAGAAGATTGTGTTCGATGCCAATCAGGATGCCACGCTGGGACTGACGAAGCAGAAGGTGAAACGTGCTGCGCCGGGTGGTGAGGGCTACGTCATCGACCACTTCGACCGTGGGGCCGTGGCACGTTATTTCGAACGCTTCGACACCGCCTTTGCCCATCAGGGGGTGCCTTTCCCGAAGAATATGTTCAACGACTCCTACGAGGTCTATGGTGCCGACTGGACTCCCACGCTCTATGAGGAGTTTCAGCGTAGGCGCGGCTACGACCTCGGCCCCTTCACCTACATACTGAACAAGGCCGACTCCCTCCGCACCGATGCCGACCGCCGCATCGTGAGCGACTACCGCGAGACGCTGGGCGACCTGCTGCTGGAGAACTTCACCATGCAGTGGACCGACTGGGCACACAAGCACGGGAGCCAGACGCGCAATCAGGCGCACGGCAGCCCTGCCAACCTGCTCGATGTCTATGCTGCGGTCGATATTCCCGAGTGTGAAGGCTTCGGCCTGAGCGACTTCGGCATCAAGGGGCTGCGCAAGGATGAGGGCTTCACCAAGAAGAACTTTTCCGACATCTCCATGCTCAAATATGCCTCTTCGGCTGCCCACATCTCGGGCAAACGATACACCTCCTCGGAAACCTTCACGTGGCTGACCGAACACTTCCGCACCTCGCTCTCCCAGTGCAAGCCCGACCTCGACCTCATGTTCCTCTCGGGTGTCAACCACATCTTCTTCCACGGCTCGTGCTATTCGCCTCGTGGGGCTGAGTGGCCAGGGTGGAGGTTCTATGCCAGTGTGGATATGAGTCCGGCCAACAATTGGTGGTCGGCCATGCCCGCCTTCTCGCAGTATATCCAACGCTCGCAGGCTTTCCTCCAGTGGGGCGAACCCGACAACGACGTGCTGGTCTATCTGCCCTACTACGATATGCTCTACGACCAACCCGGCACCGTGGCACTCTTCGACATCCACTCGATGGAGAAGCGCGCGCCGAAGTTTATCGAGACCGTGCAGACCATCATCAAGAATGGCTACGACGTGGATTATGTGTCGGATCGATACTTGCAGCAGGACGAGGTGACTCGCCGCTATGCCACCATCATCATCCCCGATGTGCGCTTCATGCCAGTGGCCACACTCCGCCGCCTCATGCAGATAGCCGAACAGGGTGGGCAAGTGATGTTCGTCCGCTCCCTTCCGCTGTCGGTGCCAGGCTATGGCAAGACAGCCGAGCAGTCGGAGTTTTTGGCACTCGTCCAGCAGTTGCAGCAGACCGTGTCGTTCCATCCCACAGAAGCCATGCGCACGGTGTGGGGCAAGGGTAGCATCGTCACCTCGCCCAACTACAGTGCAGGCCTTCAGTTCAGCGAAGCCCGCAAGGAGCCGATGCGTCTGGAGCAGGGCTTGAGTTGCATTCGTCGCAGCAACGCTAATGGCTACCACTACTTTGTGTCCAACCTGCAGGGACGCGACATCGACACCTATGTCACCCTCGGGGTGAAGGCCAAGCAGGTGGTGTTCTACAACCCGATGAACGGCCAGATAGACCTTGCCAAGACCGATGCACAGGGACGTGTGAGAGTGCAGTTGGCCAGTGGCGAGAGCATCATCATCCGCACCTACACGGATGGCACTGCCGAGACGCTGAAACCTCACAAATATCTGAAAGCCAACATGGCCAAGGCACAGAGCCTGACAGGTTGGACCCTTGCGTTCAAGGAGTCTGCTCCTGTCAAGATTGAAAAGACCTACGAGATGGACGGCGCACCCAAACCCTGGACAGCCCTGGGCGAGGACGTGCTGAACGAGACGATGGCCACGGGTGTGTATAAGACCACCATCGACCTGCCCAGCCTCCAGCCTGCCACGGCTTACCTCCTTGACCTCGGCGATGTGCGCGAGACAGCCCGTGTGCTGGTCAATGGTCAGGATGCCGGCACCCTCTTCGCTGTGCCCTTCCGCATCGACATCACCTCCCTTCTGCACAATGGCAAAAACACCCTCGAAGTGGAGGTGGCCAATCTGCCAGCCAACCGCATTGCCAAACTCGACCGCGACGGGGTGGAGTGGCGCAAGTTTAAGGAAATCAACGTGGTCGATCTCAACTACAAGCGCGACCTCTACGGCACGTGGCAGACCGTTCCTTCGGGTCTGAACAGCGAAGTCAGACTCATTCCTTGTGAGGTGGAGTGATTCCACCCTTTATCTGTTCATTTCACACAGACACAATGTATAAAGGAGAATTGATATCACTATTGGTGACCCTTCTTTGGACGGTCACGGCGATGGCGGCCGAGGTGGCGAGCAAGCGGCTTTCGCCCTTGGGGCTGAACGTCGTTCGTATGCTCATGTCGTTGGCCTTTCTGGCCATTCTGATGTGGGTGGTGTGCGGACAGCCCTGGCCGCAAGATGCCGACGGCGAGACCTGGCTGTGGCTCTCGCTCTCAGGTTTTGTGGGCTATGTGTTGGGTGACTACTGCCTCTTCAATTCCTACCTGCTCATGGGCAGCCGATTCGGCCAACTCTTCATGACCCTCGCCCCAGCCGCTGCCGCCCTGTTCGGCTTCATCCTGCTGGGCGAGACCATGTCACCACTCGCCATCGTAGGCATGCTCGTCACTATGTTCGGCATCGGTCTGAGCGTACTTTCACGAGGTGGTGAACATCACACTCTCAGCCTCAAACTCCCCCTCAAAGGCATTCTTTTCGGCATCGGCGCAGGCATGGGACAAGGCATCGGCCTCGTGCTCAGCAAGGTGGGCATGACCCATTATGAAACACTGATTACCACTCCCGAAGCCCTCACCCTCATGCCCTTCTCCAGCACCTTCATCCGTGCCGTGACAGGCCTCGTGGGCTTCACCCTCGTTATGCTCCTCACAGGCAAGACACGTCAGATAGTCGCTGTCAGCCACGACCGCCGAGGCATGCTCTTCGCCCTCGTCGCCACCCTCACAGGTCCCTTTCTCGGAGTTAGTTTGTCGCTCATGGCCACGCTCTACACCTCCACAGGCATCGCCCAGACCATCATGGCGATGACCCCCGTCCTCATCCTCCTGCCTTCGTGGTACTACTTCCGTCAGCGGATTACCCCTCTCGAAGTGGTCGGAGCCATCATCAGTGTGGTCGGAGTCACCCTCTTCTTCGTGTAGCCACAGCCTACCTCACGATGCCCAGACGCATCAGTTCCGAGAGAGCCGCCTCGTCGGTGAACCTCCTGCACCTGTCCCCATGCGCCAGTTCATACACACGGTCGGGAGTGCATCCGCTCGTTTCGGCAATCTCCTCATAGATTTTCCGATGCGACGATTTTTTGTAAGGGTGTCCCATCGTCAGCACCCTTTTCAGCCAAGAAGAATGAAATTTAGCCATCAGTAGAAAACTTGGTAGTTAGAGAGTTAAAAGACTTGTGTTTTGATTTCGTGTTTGTGCTTATTCAAGCAATCGCTGCAAAGTTACACAAAAAATCTTGCAGGCAAAGAAAAAATGGAAGAAAACATACAAAATGGCAACTATTCCATCCGTTGTGAGTATATCACTCAACAGAGGAATATCACTCAACTTTCGGAAGTTGAGTTCTGGGGAGTTAAAGGAGTTAGAGGGAGTTATCGCTTCACTCATGAGTTAGAGGCCGATACTTTAACCCTAACTCTAACGCTAACCCAAACCTTAACAGCAGCATGACATTCGGCTTTAACTCCTTCTAACTCCTTCTAACTCCCTTTAACTCCTTTAACTCCAACAAAGCAGAACATCCGAAACTTAAAATATAAAATATGTGAGGAGGGGGGGGATTTTGTGACAATAATTGGATATTTTTGGAAACCTATGGTGGGGAAATCACGTTTTTTGTGTATATTTGCCCCAAAATTTGGTCAACTTATTTAATTGAAATACAATGAACACCCTATCTGCAAACACAAGACAGCCCTCACTGATAGTGCATTTCTTGAGCGTGTCCGTCCTGCTATTCATCCTCTGGCTGCTGCCCACGGCGGTGCATGCCACCTATGTGGATGAGACCTACAACTATAGCATCATCTATCAGGCACCCAACAAGATAAAGATGAAATTGCCCATCTACGACTGCGATGGAGCCGACTGCTGGGTCTATGACGGCAATGTCTATGTGACTGTGGATGGGAGCACCAAGACCGTGCTGCACTATGCCGCCGAGCGCGACATTGACAATAACCACACCTACAACGATGCCCGATTCTCCACAGGCGTGGGAGGCAAGGTCATGATTCTTCGTGGTGTTGACTATGGCAATGAGGTGGTCGGCACAGCCGAGCGAGTCATCAAGATCTATCGTCCGAACACACGGCAGACCTATTTCTATGTGGAGGCCGAGTGGACTGTCCCCAACGAAATGCGTGGCAAGACGCTGAAATTCAGTTACTATGTGAAGCGCGACGGCAACTCACGTAGCGACGAGCAAGTGCAGGGGCTGGAGAGCCAGCAGTTCGACATCAGCGCGATGCAGGAACTCGCCATTCCCGAAATGATGACCCCGATGCTCGCCTACGAACGAGCCAACGCCGGCAACATCATGGTGCCTTGGATGGTCGCTGCCGCCAACATCCAGAGCGTCACCCTCCACTACACCGACAGCGAGAACAAGCAGCAGACCAGCACCCTGAAAGCGGCAGCCAGCGACTTCGTCTATCTGCCCTACGACAAGCCCATCCGCACCTGCTACATCGAGGTGGTCTATCTGGACACGGAGAAAAACGAGCGCACCACAGAGTCTGTACCCATCGACCTGCCCATTCTTCACACCCCGAAAGACCTGACTGCCACCCTCCAGACCAACGGCACCGCCCTGTTGAAGTGGACAGTATCCGACCACCTCTACAAGGATGTGATGGATGCCGACTTATGGGAAATCCAGCGATGCGTGGGCAACCCCATCTCCGACTCCGACTGGCAGAGTGCCGGACAACTCACCTACGAGCAGGGGACAAAGACTTACAGTTTTGTCGATGAGATGCTCCCCTCAGTCTATCAGCCCGGCTCAGTCTTCTACAGGGTACGCCGTACCAGCACCGCCATGTGGGGATGGACAGATGCCGCAGGAATGGCCCAGACCGAAATCACCCACACCTACTACCTGCCCTACGTGGGCACTGCCACCGTGACCAAAGACACCAACTGGGGTGTCAACGACCAGCATAGCGTCACCCTCCAGTGGAAGATGAGCAACACCCCCATCAGCCGCTACGATGCCGAAGGGAGATACATCCTCCGCAGCCCACAAGACTGGGAAGCGTTTGCCCAGATGGTCAACGGAGGCCAGCCCCAACTCAATGCCGTGATGATAGCCAACCTCGTGCTGGATAGCCAGACGATGGTGGGCACCGCCACCAACCCCTATCGGGGCACATTCGACGGCAATGGCCACACGCTGACCGTCAACTACCAGATGGACGTGAATGCCGACATGGCAGACAAGGACATAGCCAACCATCCTGCTGCCCCCTTCGCCTTTGTGGGCAACAACGCCGCTTTCAAGAACCTGCACACCCTCGGAACCATCACCACCAACTGCAAGTTTGCAGGTGGAGTGGTCGGCAAGGTGTTGGACGAAGGCAGCAGTCAGGCCTTCACGATGGAAAACTGCTGGTCCTCAGTCACCATCAACTCCACCCTGACAGGCGACGGTACACACGGCGGTCTGATAGGTGCGCTGATGAACTCCACCGCCAACACCACCTACACCCTGAAAAACTGTCTCTTCGACGGAGCCTTCATTGGCAATACCACCGACTCATGGGGCGGACTCGTCGGCTGGACCTACCTGCGCAATCACACCTACGACCACTGCTTGGTGGCACCCCAGAAGGTTGATGTCAACACCAACTCCACCTTCACCATCGTCCGAGGCTATTACTCCCCCTCCCTCTCCCAAACCTACTACACCCAAGCCATCGGTACAGAACAGGGAATCCAGCACTCCGTGGCCACACTCAAAGACCGCCAAGACCTTCTGGCAAAACTGAACACCGACAATCAGGGCAGCGGATGGGAACTCACAGAGAGTGGGGTAGTGCCCGTGATGAAGTCCGTCGCCATCGTCGAAAAAGAAGAGCAGGACACTGGCGACATCGCCCTGTGGGATGAACGAGCCAAAATCGAACTCCACACCCAGATGATTGCCGCCTCTGGCCAAGTGGTGCGCACCACCCAGCGCAACCTCAGTGCTGACGAGGTGAAGGCAGGGAAAGCCTCCCTCTCACTCACCAACACCTGCGTGGATTACCAGTTCAGCCTTGTGCTCAAACGCGACCAGTCACCGCTCTACATCGGACTGAACAGCCGCGAAGACTCCTACGAGACCCCTGCCCGCAAGACCGAGAAAGGCGACGCTGCCAACTATGAGTTCAACCTCAATGGTAAGGTCACAGGAGTGAGTGCCACCGAGCAGCAAGCCTCCGTGCAACTCAACTGGACTACCAACAACCTGCCCGTCGATTATTTCCGTGTGCTGCGTCGCGACAAGGCCGACACCACCCACAAGGTCGATACCCTCGTGACCAACTATCAGCAGACACAATACATTGACACCCATCCGCAGCCCCAACACACCTACATCTATCGTGTGGAGGCAGTGGTTGATTGCGAAGGCCAGCACCTCACCACAGCCGAGACCGATGGCCACTGCGCCCCCACAGGCATGGTGCAGGGCTATGTGCGTCTGGCCGATGGCACGGCAGTGGCAGGAGCCACCGTGGTGGCAGAACCCGTCAAGTCATCCCATATACTCAATGGCGTGACCCTGAGCACCGTCACCGACGAGTCAGGCTTCTACCAAATCGGCGGACTCGTCTATCAGACAGCAGGCAGTTACGACATCACCGTCACCCGCAAGGGCGATGAAGGCTCTGTGGGCACACGCACCGTCAACTTCACCGACCGTAGCAACCTGACCTCCGACCTCAACTTCTTTGTGGAGGATTTCTGCATCTACTCAGGAGTAGTCCTCTACTCAGGCTCCAGCATCCCCGTTCTCGGAGCACAGTTCAAACTCGACGGCCAGACCATCACCAAGAGTTCTGGAGCCGACAAAGGCAAACCCGTCACCACCAACAGTGCAGGCGAATTCTCTATCAGCATCCCCAAGGGCGCACACACCGTGCAAGTGGTGAAGACAGGCCACGTCTTTGCCGACAACGGTTTCCTCATCAACCACGACGCACCCGCAGGTGCCGACTCCACCCTCTACAACTTCAACAAGAACATCTACGAACAACACCTCTGGGACCAGACCCGCGTCATCCTGCGAGGCCGTGTGGTCGGAGGCAAAGACCAAGGCACCCTGCCACTGGGCAAGTCGCTCTCAAAGAACAACCTCGGCGACAGCATCCGCATCGTCCTCCAACTCGAAGGCGACAACGCCTCATGGATAGTGCGCGACCCCAAAGACGAAACCGTGCGAATGCGCGACTCGCTCTATTTCCACGGACGCACCGACACCACCCGTGTCGTGTCCAACCGCCACACCATCGTCATCTCGCCCGACAACAAGACAGGCGAGTTCCAAGTTCCCTTCATCCCCGTCAAGTACAAAGTCACCGACATCCACTGCAACGGCTACGCCACCCTCTTCCAAGCAGGAAAAGTAGGCGAAACCCTTGACCTCTCCGATGCCGTCGTAGGCGACACCATCACCTACAACCGCATCTACCACCAGCCCGCCACCCTCACCTACGAGCAGTTCACAGGCACCCTCGAACGCTACTACGGCATCAAGACCTACAAGGCGCAAGACAATCTGGGCAAGGACGTGACCGTGCAACTCTGGAAGAACAACCAGTATAGCCTTGGCCACCCAGTCTTCATGGCCAACAGTCCCACTCTGCTCACCCTCTCGGCTCGTGAGGAATATTATTATAATAATGTGGTGAAAGACACCCCCGACGACATCGTGCTCCTCAGCGGTGGCACTGTCTATGTGCACAACGGACTCATCAGTGCCGAACACTCCGACTCCATCCAACTCGACAACGAAGGCAAAGCCTCCTACCTCTTCACCCCCCAGAACCTCACCTTCGTCAACGAAAACACCGATGCCCTCAAGTCGCTCACCTTCACCCTCCTCTACGACCAGACCTACTACGACATACCCCCACTCAAAGCCTACGTCATGGCCTCACAAACCAAGTCGCAAGGCAAGCGGCTCATCGTGGCAGGCACACCCCATCTCGTCGATGTCCTCCGCGACCCCCCTGGCAGCACCAGCAGTGCCTACATACAGGAAGGCTCCAAGATGAAATACGGCTACACCTACGACTTCAACCTCGAAGGAGGCTTCAACCTTGAACTCGCCCAAGGCAAAGGTTCCAACTTCTACACAGGCATTTGGGCAGGCGTAGGCAATGGTACCGAAGCAGGAAGCATCAATCGCACGGAGAGCAATTCCCTCTTCAAAATTGCCATCCAGATGAGTTATTACGGCGGATGGAATTATGCCTACGAAATGACCACCAGCAAGAAGATTGAAACCTCGTCGAATGTGAAGAGCGTGGGAGCCGCTGCCGACCTCTTCATCGGCACCACCGACGAAACCGTGATAGAAGAAGCCATTGCAGTGCGCGTCGTGCCAGAGTCGATGTACAAACTGCTTGTCCCTGCCACAGGCAACACCTTCACACAGGGCGGCAAAGAATACGAAGTCAAGTTAGGCACCGTGAAAGTGCTGGCCGAAGGTAAGGATGCCGATGGCAACAAGGTCTATCTCATCCGCGACGAAGTGATGCAGGCCTCACCTCGTTTCAAGTCCTCTTTTGTCTATTCAAAGACTTTCATAGAGACCGAACTGCTGCCTCAGTTGATGCGAGCACGCCAGTCGCTCATGCTCCCCAAAGGCACCACCGACGATGAAGCCAAGGCACAGGCCACCCGCCTCAAGCACCCAGTCTATGTGAGCAAGGTGGCGATGGATGACCCTTCCTATGCCAGCACCGATAAGGATGGCAAACGTACCTATGCCCAGTTCTTACCCGATGGAACCTCCTCCGCATGGTCTGACTCTATCGCCGTCCTCAACCAAGAAATGATGGCATGGATAGGCTTCATGACTGCCAATGAGCAGGAGAAACTCTCGGTGAGCGATGCCGACAAGGTGGAAACCTTTAGTTTCGATGGAGCAGGTAAGATTTCCTACGAGGAGAGTTTCGACTTCACGCTGGAACGGAGCAACTACATGAAGATACCCGGCATCAGCGATGGCAACATCTTGGGAGACACCTTCTTCGACAACTTGGTGAAGAAATTCAATGAGAAAAAGGGTAAGGAGACGAAGACGACGGATGAGGATGACAATGTGGTGAGTGTGGGCTTCATGGCGGCTGGCTCTATGATGACGCTGACTTTCAAACCTATCTTCACCTACGACTTCAACTATAAGAACCTGAAGACGGAGGGACACAGCAAGAAGACTGGTTTCGCATTGGCTTGTGACCGTCAGGCGTATCTGACGGTGGATGTCTATCGCACCAAGGTGGATGTGAGTGGCTACAAGGAGAAGATTGAGGCGGGCGACATGGCGGTCATCTACCAGTATTCGGAGGAAACGAAAGAGGCCATCCGTTCGGGGGCTACGGGCACGAATCAGGCGCTATCCTTCATGCCCTACGACACGAAGACATACAGCAACTTCGTGTTCCGCACGAAGGGTGGGGCTACGAAGAAACCCTACGAGGATGCGCGCTACACGGATTACTATAATCGTGGTGCCTTACTGGATGAGAAGACGCTGCCGATTGACAACCTGAAGATTTGGACTGACCAAGCCACGGTGAGCAACGTACCCTATGGTCAGCCTGCCAAGTTTGTCATTCATCTGGCCAACGAGAGTGAAACGCCCACGCTGGTGTCGCCTTGTTTCAACCTGTATCGGGCGGAGAGTGAGGACGACGCGAAGGGGGCAAAGGTGTTTGTGGATGGTGTGCCTCTGAACGCGGGGGGTGTGACGGTGTTCTTGGGTGCCAATCAGGTGGTGGATAAGTTGGTGGAGGTGTATGCAGGGACGGAGTTTGACTACAACAACTTGGTCATTGGTGTCTGGGACCCTGACGACCAAGCGCGAATGTGGACGCAGACGCTCTCGGCTCATTTCCTGCCGTCGGCTGGTGCGGTGAACATCTCCTCTCCGGGCGACAAGTGGGTGATTAACACGGAGTCGCCCTACAGCAAGGAGAAACAGCAGTATTACATGCCTGTACGCATTGATGGGTTTAATGTGAACGCACGGGGCTTTGACCACATTGAGTTGCAGTATAAACTCTCTACGGAGAGCGACCAGTCTTGGGTGAATGTGTGCTCTTTCTACAAGAGCGAGGAACTGATGGCGTTGGCTACGGGGGAGAAGAAACTCATCAGAAATGATGGCTACATTGACGATGCTATCTTCTATGGGGAGAAAGACCCTGTAGAGCAGCACTATGACCTGAGGGCGGTGGTGTATTGCCGTCATGCGGATGGTTTCATCACGGCGGCATCGCCGATATTGAGTGGTGTGAAGGACACGCGTGTCCCTGTGCCGTTTGGCACTCCGAAACCTGTGTCGGGCATTCTGGACATTGGCGATGACATCGTGATTTCGTTCTCAGAGCCGATTGCGGGCAACTATCTGACGAGGGTGAATAACTTTGAGGTGGTGGGCACGATGAACTCGAAGGATGTGTCGCTCTCCACGGCTCTCAGGCTGACGGGCAAGGACAGTTATGGTCTGACGCTGGCGAACCGCAACTTGGCCAACAGGAGTTTCACCTTCGACGTGATGCTGAATCCTGACGCGAATGGCAGGGCGATGAGGGTGCTTTCGCATGGGGAGGGTGCAAACCACTTGGACTTGGGCATGACGGCTGACCGCAGGCTGGTGGCTAAGTTTGACGGACGGACGGCTGTGAGCGACAAGGCGGTGGACTTTAATGGTGTGCTGCATCAGGTGGCTTACAGTTTTGACCAGAGCAAGGTAGGAAGGACGGTGGTGACGTTCTACGATGGCTCGGTGGAGATTGGCAGAGACACGCTGGATGTGGGCTATCATGGCTCGGGTGCCATCTGGCTGGGTGATGATTTTGATGAGGATGATGAGAAGGAAACGGTGCGTCTGGAGCCTTACGAAGGGAGCATGCTGGAACTTCGTCTGTGGAACACGGCGATGAGGGCGGCCGAACTGTCGAAGTATGCGAGGAAGGTGCTGACGGGCTACGAACTACACCTGATTGACAACTATGCGCTGAACGAGGGGAATGGCAGGTATTGTTATGACAAGGCTGTGGGTGGAAACGACATGGTGGTGACGGGCACGAGTTGGGTGGTGCCTGATGGCATCAGCCTGAAACTGGATGGGGAGAAGGGTGTGAAGATGGACTCGCAGTGCTTCGACCGCCAAGACTTTGAGGACTATACGCTGATGTTCTGGTTCCGCACGACGGACAAAGAGGGTACGCTGATGTCGAACGGTATGGCTCTGGACGAGCCGAACTGTGGCATGCACTTCTTTGTAGGTGTGGAAGAGGGTGAGTTGGTGTTCCGTTCGGCTGGTGAGGTGGTGAAGACGGGTGTGGGCGTGAGCGATGGGGCTTGGCACCACTTCGCTGTGACGGTGAACCGTGCACGGAATGTGGGTAATGTCTATGTGGACCAAGCGATTGTGCAGTCTTTCGCGGTGGAGAAGTTTGGAGGCATTGCTGGCGACAGGCTGCTGGCTGTGGGTGCGACCTACACCGACGAGGTGACGCCGACGTTGCCGCTGAAGGGTAACATTGACGAGATTGCCATGTATGAGATGGTGCTGCCTGAGAATATGATTAGGACTTATAGTCTTGCCACGCCTTCGGGCGAGGAAATGGGCACTCTGGCTTATCTGCCGTTTAGCCGCTCGGAGCGTCTGACTGACAACCAGATGCGCCTGATGCCGTCGGGTGTGAGCCTGAGGAAATACAGGGTGAATGGGACGGTGTCGGAGTCTCGTCGTGACACCATCGTGGCGGACGGCGTGGTGGCTGAACTGGCTGACCGTCAGAATTATGCTCTCTTGCACGATGGAGGAAAGATGGAGAATTTGGCTTATAGTTTTGTGACGGATAATCAGCAACTGCTGCTGAACCTTGATGTGCCGGAGGCTGACATTGAGAAGACGAACGTGTATGTAACGGTGAAGGAGGTGGCTGACCTGAACGGGAACCTGACGGCGAGTCCTGTGGTGATGAATCTGTTTGTCTATCGTAACCCGCTGCGCTGGGAGCATAGGCAGTTGGATGTGGAGGCGCGCTATGGCGAAGGGGCTGTGGTGAAGGTGAAGGTGAACAATCTGAGCGGAAAGAGTGAGAGTTACACGCTGACGGGTCTGCCGCTCTGGATAACGGCCTCGAAGACGGCGGGCACGTTGCCGGCTCTGGGTGAGGAGACCATCGAGTTGACCGTCTCGCCCTATATCAATAGGGGAAATTTCAGCGAGAAGATTTTCCTTGTGGGGTCGGGAGGTATGGCTGAACCTTTGCCTATCAACATCAAGGTGCGTGGTGACGAGCCTCAATGGGCAGTGAGCAATGCGCTGAAGGCGAAGGGTATCACCATGCATATAGTGGCTCGTGTGAAGGTGGAGAATGAGGTGATGCACGACCCTGATGACATCGTGGCTGTCTTTGACGAAAACCACCAGTTGCTGGGTGTCTCTTATATGGATGTGGACCAGACGACTGCTGCCAATGAGGCTTTGGCTTACTTGACCGTCTATAATGGCTCGAACAAGGCGACACCGCTCCACTTTGAGTTCTTCAATGCCTCGAATGGACAGATTTGGGAGTTGGAGTGCAGCGAAGGACAGTATCCTGAGGGCATTAAGTTTGAGGCGAATGCGGTGCTGGGCACGAGTGCTGACCCTGTGCTGCTGTCGCAGACGCTCTATGCGGTGCAGACGCTTGGGCTGAAGGAGGGATGGAACTGGCTTTCGTTCTATGTGAAGCCTGACTCTGCCACCGTGAGCAAGTTGCTGAACCAGACTACCAGTTGGGAGGTGGGTGATGGCTTTGAGGTCATCAATGGCGACGGGGTGCCTTATCTGTACACCTACAAGTCGAAGCCGCATCCTGACGACCCGAACCAGAGGGTGAACTTCTGGGATCATGGCAACGATGTGGTCAGTCTCAATCCTGCACTGATGTACCGCTTCTTCTCCAAGAGCGACAAGACGGCTTACCTCAGGGGCTTTGAATATCCTGCCTCCATCACGGTGAGGAAGGGATGGAACCGCATTGCCTTCAGTTCATCTATCAATCTGCCGATTGCGGTGGCTCTGGCTGGCTATACTGACGAGGGGTCAGAGGGTGACATGATTAAGTCGCAGGATGAGTTTGCGGTGCTGAACATTGTGGGAGGCAACCGCATCTGGAAGGGTTCGCTGAAGTATATGCGGAGCGGTCAAGGCTACATGCTGAAGCATAACAGCGGCAAGGAGGTGAAGTTCTGGTATCCTTACTACTGGAGTTCTTCTCGCTATGCTGGTCTGGGCAGTGCGGATGCTCCCATGCGTCAGCCGCTCTTCAGCAGTGCGTCGGCCACCAACATGAGTGTGATTGCTGTGACTGAGGGTGTTGACTTGCAGGAGGGCGACCGTCTGGTGGCTTATCATGGAGCCGAGGTGTGTGGTGTGGCTGAGGCTGACGAGGATGGACGCTTCTACCTGTCGGTGGGCGAATCGGACAACAGGGCGACGAAGGATGTGCAGTTCTCCATCGAGCGTGACGGCGAATTAGTGGGCTTGGCCAACCAGAGGATGTCATACGTGGGCGATGCTGTTGTCGGCTCGGTGAATGAGCCTACGGTCATTCGTTTCGTTCCTGCCGAGGGATATGCCGATGGCGAGTGGTACACCCTTGAGGGCATCCGCTTGTCGGGCCGTCCTGCCGAGAAGGGTGTCTATATCTTCAATGGCATGAAAGTATTGGTAAATGAATAAAATGGTTAAATGAATAAAATGATGAATGGTAAATGGTTAAGGTGTTTGCTGCTGTTGGCAGTGCTCACCTTTACAGGGGGCTGTAGCAGCGATGGGGACAGCGGAAGCGACTCCCCGGCGAGTTCTCTGCTCACGCAGGGAACGGACGTGCGTCCCGATTGGAAGTACCCTTCTGTGAGCGACTATGAGCAGACGATGGGGGTGCAGTTTCGGCTGCAAGACGAGTTGGCTGCCTACGTGACTGAGCAGGACTTGATGTGTGCCATGATTAGCGGTGAGGTGCGCGCACTGTGTGAGCCTGAAATATCCGATGACGGCATCTACTTTCCCTTGGTCATTTTCTCCGACGATAGCGACGTGAGGGTCAGCATCTCCTACTATTGCGACCGTCTGCACCGCATCTACACCCTCTCCAACTGGCACGACTTTGATGCTACCCTGTCGCCGCTCAATGCTGCTGGCGAACCCTATCTGCTCAACTTTATCCCCCAAGAGTAAGGACGCATGAGAAAGATACTGATGATGGTGTTCATGACGGTCTGGATGACCGCCGTGGGACAGACGCATATCAGCACGAAGGAGGAACTGATGGCATTGGACATGAATGGCTCTTACGTGCTGGATGCTAACATTGACCTTGGTGGCGACGAACTATGGGTGCCATTAGGCAATAACCCTACCAGCGAAAGTGATGAGGGCTCGTTCAATGGCTCTCTGGATGGTGACGGTTACTGCATCAGGAACCTTCGGGTGAAGGTGACGGATGCTGCCACTACCTATATCGGTCTCTTTGGCAGGATTGGCTCCAGTGGCATCGTGAAGAATCTGACTCTTGAAAAGGCTGAACTGATGGTGGCTTCGACGGAGGAACACACGCGCAACATCGGCAGCATTGCAGGGGTGAATCATGGCATGATTGCAGACTGCAAGAGTGATGCGACGGTGATGTGCTATGCACCTTCTACTGATGGGGGCGGCATAGCAGGGGAGAATCAGGGCACGGTGATGAATGGTGTGTTTACGGGTCAGGTTCTCACTTCGCAGAATGGGTATGGTGAGGATGTGTATGGAAATGTGATGCTGGGCGGCATTGTGGGTGACAACGAGAGGGGTGGAGTCATCATGAAGTGCGAATCGACGGGTGTGGTGACTCATGCGGACTGTGACCTGTATGGGCAGAACAATGGTATGGTGATGCGTGAGAACGGGGAGGGCGTGAAGATGGAGGGATATAGGCTCTACAGGGATGGCTCTTGGAACACGCTCTGTCTGCCGTTTGGTCTCACCATAGAAGGTTCGGTGCTGGATGGGGCGACGGTGATGGAGTTGGACACGGAGGTGCCTGCGGATGGGGTGACTCACATTTCGGGCATTGAAGGCAGCACACTCTACTTGAACTTCAGACCTGTGACGGCGGCTATTGAGGCAGGAATGCCTTATCTCATCAAGTGGCCTGAAAGTGCAGAAGACCTCCTTGTCAGTCCCACTTTCTCTGGGGTGACTGTCACGACCACTACTCCAACGGGCATCAGCAGCAAGGACGGCAATTTCACTTTCACAGGCACTTTCTCCACGCTGAGGATGGGTGCTCAGGGCGACAACACGCTGCTTTATCTTGGCGATGGCAACACGCTCTACTATCCGTCGGAGAGCATGAGCATCGGTGCGCTTCGTGCCTACTTCCGACTGAACAATGGCTATGTGGCTGGCGAACCTGAGGGGAGCGATGAATCTGAGGGTGGAGTGGCTGCCCCACGCAGGGGCATTGATGGCTTCCGCCTGAACTTTGGCGATGAGGTGTCTGCCCTTGAGGGCATCGGGGGTGACGAACGGGCTGATGGCGACGTGTACTATGACTTGGGTGGCCGTCGGGTTTCTGCCCGTCATCTGAGTCCCGGCATTTATATCAAAGGGGGCAAGTGCATCTTCATCAGGAAATAGCGTAGTCGAGGGGTACGGCACATCGTAGTCGAGGGGTACGGC
>DGSP01000025.1:0-52857 GCA_002393555.1 Prevotellaceae bacterium UBA4359 | reverse complement strand
GCATGCCGTACCCCTCGACTACGATTTCTGATGAGCGATTTCTGGAAGTTAGAGGAGTTAGAGGAGTTAAAGGAGTTAGAGCCGAATGTTAAAGTATCGGCCTTTAACTCCTGAGCGAAGCGATAACTCCTTTAACTCCTTCTAACTCCTATTCTCAAAGAATGTTATGCTGTTGCCAGCACTTTCTTGAACTTTGCGATGAACTGCTTTGCCTCGTCCATTGTGAGGCAGAGCGGGGGTAGCAGACGGATGACGTTGGTGCCAGAACAGCCTGTGAAGCAGTGTTCTTCCTTGATGAGGCGGGTGCGTGGCACCTTGTAGGGGATGTCTAACTCTATGCCAATCATAAGTCCCATACCGCGCACATCGACCACATGGGGCAGATTGCCTGCTGTCTGTTCGGCTTTGAGCGTGTCGATGAGATATTGTCCCACCGTGGCAGCATTCTCCACCAGATGTTCTTGTTCTATCACGTCGAGCACGGCGATGGCACCGGCACAACCGAGGTGGTTGCCGCCGAACGTAGTGCCTAACTGTCCATAGACGGGTTGGAACTTGGGCGAGATGAGTACGCCAGCCATCGGGAAACCGTTGCAGATGCCTTTGGCCACCGTGATGAGGTCGGGCTTCACGCCGAGGTGCTGATGGGCGAAGAACTTGCCGCTTCGGCCATAGCCGCACTGAATCTCGTCGCAGATGAGCACGGTGTTGTGCTGGTCGCAGAGGGTGCGCAGTTCTTGCAGGAACTCCTTGGTCACACAACGGATGCCGCCCACACCCTGGATGCACTCGATGATGACGGCACACACGTCACCCTTCTCCAATTCCTTCTTCCAAGGTTGGATGTCGTTGATAGGCAGGTAGGTCACATGACCGTTATCATTGATGGGGGCAATAATCTTGGGGTTGTTGGTCACCTCCACTGCCAGCGATGTGCGTCCATGAAAAGCCTTCTCCATAGACAGCACACGAGTCCTGCCGTTGTAGAAAGAAGCGAGTTTCAGTGCATTCTCGTTGGCTTCAGCACCTGAGTTGATGAGGAATAGTTGGTAGTCCTCATAGCCCGAAGCCTTGCCCAGACGCTGAGCCAGTTCCTTCTGAAGGGGATTCTGTACTGAGTTGCTGTAGAAGCCCAACTTGTTCAGTTGTTGGGTCATTGCCTCCACATAGTGAGGATGGCAGTGACCGATGCTGATGACTGCATGACCGCCATAGAGGTCAAGATACTCCTGACCGTTCTCGTCCCACACGTGGCAACCTTTGCCGCGTTGGATGGCGATGTCAAAAAGAGGATATACGTCAAATAGTTGCATATAGACCCCCTCCCCGCTCCCCCTGCGAGGGGGAGAGTAGAATGTTTGTGGGGAGGATTCTACTTATCTTATTATTTTATTTTTGTATCTGAGTAACCACTCCCTCCCTCACAGGGAGGGTGAGGGGAGGGTCTTCTTTAGAATGCGCTGGCCTTCAAGTTCAGTCCTGCTCTTTCGTCAATGCCGAACATGATGTTCATGTTCTGTACGGCCTGTCCGACGGCACCCTTCAGCAGGTTGTCTATCATCGAAGTGATGACCACCTTCCGTCCAAATACTTCCACGTGCACCAGTGCCTTGTTCGTGTTCACTACCTGCTTCAGGTCTAAAGCCTTGTCGCTGTAATGGGTGAAGGCAGCCTTCTCATAGAAGGTCTTGTATAGAGCGACGATGTCAAGACCCTCTCTGTCCTGGCGAACATCTCCCTTTTCATGGGGAGAGCCATCCAGATGGTCTCCCTCCCCATTATGGGGGAGGGTTGGGGAGAGGGTCTGCTTCTCCAGCGTCACCACTTCGGTGCAGAAGATGCCTCGGGCGAAGTCGCCTCGGTAGGGGATGAAATCCACCGTGATGCCCTCAGCCTCAAAGCCTTCATCGAGCGTATCGACCACATGGGGAGCCGTGGCAGGCTTCAGTTCGTTCAGCGTCTGGCAAATCTCGTGCAGGTGCTGATGGGTGAAGAGTTTATAGACCGAGAAATTGTTGTTTCTCCACGAGAAATGGGTGGTTGCTCCTGGCTTCTGTCCTGCTCCCGTCGAACCCGTGATGGCGTTCACGGCAATGTCCTTCGTCAGCAACCCAGCCTGTGCCAGTGGCAGCAGTCCCAACTGGATGCAAGTGGCGAAACAACCAGGATTGGCCAAGTGCTGGCACTTCGCAATCTCCTCGCGGTGAATCTCAGGCAAGCCATACACATAGTCGTGGTTGCCCTTGATGCGGAAGTCCTGTGCCAAGTCGATGATTTTCACGTTGGCTGGAATCGAGTGCTCCTTCAAGAACGCCTCGCTCTTGCCGTGGCCGAAGCAGAAGAACACCACATCGACCTTGTCAAAAGGCATTTCTGCTGTGAAGCATTGCTCTGTTTCCCCGAGCAGCCCCTCATGCACATCGCTGAAGAGATTCCCTGCGTTCGACTCAGAGTTGGCAAACACAATCTCCACTTCAGGATGGTTCAGCAGCAAGCGAATCAACTCACCGCCCGTGTAACCAGCAGCACCTAATATACCTACTTTAAGCCCCCCTCGTGTCCCCCCAAGGGGGGAAGAACCATTCGGGGTGTTGGTCGTTTGTGCATTATGAATGTTTGTCATAAATGTTCTTTAATTGTTTGTAATACTGATTCGATATTAGCAATCACTTCTTCGTTGGTGAAGCGAATCACATTAAATCCTTGTTCGTTGAGCCATTTTGTACGTACCTCATCATTAACTTCTTGTTGTGGGAATTGATGATACCCTCCATCAATCTCAATGACAAGCCGTGCTGGTAGGCATACAAAATCTGCGATATAATTCCCTATGATATGTTGCCTTCGAAAAGGTGCCCCAACACCGCTCCTTTTGAGATAATCCCAAAGTATGGATTCTGCCTCCGTAGGATGTTTCCTGTTGTTACTGGCAAACTCTTTCAGCAAATCATAATTAAGGATATCTGCCGTACAATACTCATAGTCCTTTTCCATTTCTTCGGATTCTAATAAGCAAACATCCCGCATGGCAGCCCCTCCCCCTTGGGGAAGGTTGGGATGAGCCCCCCTCGTGTCCCCCCCAAGGGGGGAAGAACAATCCGCATGGCGGCCCCTCCCCCTTGGGGGAGGCTGGGAGGGGGCTTTTACCTCTCTTCGTTTGGATGTGCCAGATAGTATGCGCGGAGTGGGGTGGAGGTCACTTTGATGAAGCCCTTGGCATCTTCGGATGACCATGCCTTGGCTGTCTCACCGTACTCGCCGAGTTTGTTCTTCACCAGGTCGTTGGGCGAATCGACACCCACTGTCTGGAAGCAGAAAGGGCGGAGTTCGAGGGTCACCTCACCTGTCACGTTGCGCTGTGAGGAAGTCAGCATTGCCTCGATGTCGGGCATGACTGGCTCCAGATACTGGCTCTCATGCAGGAACATGCCGTACCAGTTGCTCACTTGGTCCTTCCAATACTGCTGCCACTTCGACAGGGTGTATTTCTCCAAGAAACGGTGGGCACCGATGATGAGCATGGGGGCTGCTGCCTCGAAGCCTACACGGCCCTTGATGCCGATAATAGTGTCGCCCACGTGACAGTCACGACCGATGGCGTATGCGGCACCAATCTCCTCCACTGCCTGAATGGCAGCAATCTTGTCATCGTAACGCTTGCCGTTCACTGAGCAGAGTTCACCTTTCTCAAAGCCCAACTTCAAGAGTTCGGAACCTTCCTTTGTGGGGTGCTTCAAGTAGGCCGACTCAGGCAGACCCTGCGTGGAGTCAAGAATCTCGCCACCACAGATGGAGGTGCCCCAGATGCCCACATTATAAGAATACTTCAGTTTGGCGAAGTCAGCCGCAAAGCCGTTCTTGTTCAAGTAGTCAATCTCCTCCTGACGAGAGAGGTTGCCGTCGCGAGTCAATGTGATGATTTCCACACCCGGAGCCATCACGAGGAATGTCATGTCGAAACGAATCTGGTCGTTGCCGGCACCTGTGGAACCGTGAGCAATGGCACTGGCACCAATCTCTTTGGCATAACGCGCAATAGCCAATGCCTGGAAGATGCGCTCGGACGAGACCGAAATGGGGTAGCAGTTGTTACGAAGCACATTGCCAAACACCATGTACTTGAGCGACTTGGCATAATACTCCTGCGTCACATCGAGCGTCACATACTTTGTGGCACCCAACTTGTAGGCGTTCTCCTCGTTCGTCTTCAACTGTTCTGCCGAGAAGCCGCCCGTGTTGGCACATGCTGCATGCACTTCATAACCTTTCTCCTTTGCCAGATACATCACCGTGTAACTGGTGTCCAAACCGCCGCTGAAAGCAACGACCACTTTTTTCTTTTCCATATAGAAGCCCCCTCCTAACCTCCCCCAGTGGGGAGGAACGCCATTCGGGGTGTTGGGCGTATATTTCTTTTTTATTTTCTTATCTACTTAGATGTTAAGGAACAACCCGTAGGGCTACTCCTCCCCCTTGGGGGAGGTTGGGAGGGATGGGGAGGTAGAAAACTCCTCCCCCTTGGGGGAGGTTGGGAGGGGGCTTTCTCTCTTCGCCATCTCCCTCATAATCTCCTGAAAGATTTCCACTGGCGTCGGCTCGCCCTTGTGCTGCGCCGGGTCATACAACATGCCCGTGCAGATGCAGAATTTCCTGTTCTTCATCTCCAGAATGGGATGGTTGATACAGCCACGGCAACCACGCCAGAAAGCATCGTCGTCCGTCAACTGGTTGAAACTCACAGGCACGTAACCCAGTGCCGTGTTCATCTTCATCACCGCATCGCCACTCGTCAGCGAGAAAATCTTCGCATGAGGCCAACGCACACGAGCCAGCGTGAACGTGTGGTCCTTGATGCGCTTGGCGATGTTCCTGCCCTGATAGTCGGGATGCACAATCAGTCCCGACGTGGTCACATACGACTTGTTGCCCCACGTTTCGATGTAACTGAAGCCCACAAATGCATCGCCCAGTTCCGTCTGCTTGCTGGGGTCGAGAGCCAACACAGCCTTGCCCTCCTTCATCTTCGTCGCCACATACTCATGTGTGCGTTCTGCAATACCCGTGCCACGCTTCTTTGCTGCCTCGCGGATGGTGTCGAGTATTAAATCCACATATTTCTCGTGAGTGGCATCTGCCACAATCACCTTGATTCCGTCTTCGTAAGTCATACAGACCCCCTCCCCGCTCCCCCTGCGAGGGGGAGAGTAGAATGTTTGTGGGGAGGTATTCTACTGCTATATCTATATATAATATAATTCGTGTTAATGCTCTTTTATTTCAGGTGACCACTCCCTCCCTCACAGGGAGGGTGAGGGGTGGGTCTGTCCTGGATATACAGGCACTATTGTTCTCAAATTCGCTTCCAGCGTGTCCTTGTTAAACCCCTCCTCCAACGCCAGAAAGATGGTGTCGTCGCCAGCGATGGTGCCGATGACTTCGGGGAAATGGGCATTGTCGATGTCGCTCGCCAGTCCGCTGGCATAGCCTGGCCGGCACTTGATGACCGCCAACTGCCCCGAGAACTTCACCGACATGAAGCCGTTCCTGATGGCCGTGCCCTCCTGCCGATGCTCCCTCACCCGTCGGTAGTACGGATTCTCGGGCAGCATATAGATGGAGCGTCCCTTAGGCGAAAAGCCCTTCACCACCTTCAGCAACTTCAGGTCACGCGACAGGGTGGCCTGCGTCATGTTCACCCCCTCCTTCGAGAGTACCTGCGCCAACTCATCCTGACTGCCAATCTCCTGCGTCTGGATAATCGCCTTGATGATGTCGAGTCTTGACTGTCTTGCTGTCATCGTGTTATTTACAATTTGACAAATTGCAATTTACCATTTATTTTGCAATTTGACCATTTCCGATTCCTTCCTCGCCGCATGGCAAATGGTACATTGTAAATAGTCAAATGGTAAATGTAATTGTATAATTATTCACAAATCGGCTGCAAATTTACCGCTTTTTTTGCATACACCAAACGTTTTATGCGGTTTTTTTCATGTTTTATGCATAAAACCGCCGTTTCCTTACTTCCATTCCCTCATATCCTTTTTCTCATTCCCCCAATGCCTCTCTTTTTCACCTTCGCAAGACAAAGGGAACGAAGAGTAATCCCCCGCTCCATCATCACTGACAGGGCAGGGGTGTGTACACTTTTCAGAGTTTAACTAATCTTTCATTACTTGCTAACACGTGTGTGCTATTGCAGGCAGAAGGTGGCGAGAGGGCAATCGTGAAGATTTAATCCTCGTTGGTATAGACGGTCTTCCAATCCTTGTTGGTATAGGTCTTCCCGTGCATCACGATTTTCTTGACAGGCTTTCCGTTGATGGTGATACTGCCATCATCGTGTTTTTCTACACCAGGCAGTTTTCCGACAAGGGAATCAATCGGCACTTCTTCTTCGTGAGTTTGGGTCTTGTTTCCGACCACGACCGTGTCCTTCGGTTCCGCTTGGAAAGCCTCGGTCTCGATGCTGATGACTCCGTTCTTGCCTTTATCGCCAAAGATGGCTGTGGCGGCACCATTTCTGAAGACGGTGACGGATGCGATGTCTTCTTTGTTGATGTGGAGCAGTTGGGCGAGCACTTCCTCGTCTTCAAGGTTCTTTTTCTTGTTGGGAAACTCTGCGGGAAGTTCCACCACCTTGCCGTCCAGCAGAACGAGGGGTTCGTCTTCAATACTGGTGAAGCAGATGATGCCGTGCTTGTCCTTGTAGTTGTACTGGGGAGTTCCGTCTGCATTCTTGATGATTTGGCAGGCTGAGTAGTTCTTGTAGTTTCTCAATTCGGCTTCAGTGGCTTGGCGTCCGTTGATGAACACATATTCAGCGGTGCATGAGAAATCGCCGGCAGCAGGTTCCCCTTCGTGCGAGAAGCCAATGATTCTGCCATATTGGTCTCTGACGGGATGGATGGCAAAAGGAGGGTTGTCGTCAATGGCTGCTTCGGCGGTTTCTTCCGTTGGGGCGAGAAGGGTTTCTTTCACTTCGTTGAAGGCAGGCACTTTCGTCGTTTCCAACGTCTTCACCATGTCTTCCACGGGGTCGGTCTCAATGGGTGTGGCGAAGGCATTGAGGGTCAATGCCACCACGGGGACGGCGCATAAGGCTTTGAGCATGAGCCATCGGTTAGAAGGTTTCTGGTACATCATAACGATACGTTTTTTGAGTGAACCGTGATTCAGATTGTTGGTGAAAGGCTGCAGTCGATTCCCGACCACCTTCATCACGAGAAGTTGTTGATATGATTTTGCATCGATGCCTTGGTTGATGACCGCCTGGTCTGCCTCGTACTCATGCACTGCCTTGAGGTCGCGGCTGATGAACCAGACGAAGGGGTTGAACCACTGGAAGGTCTTCATGGCTTCCAAGAGGATGAGGTCGTAGGTGTGTCCCAGACGAATGTGTTCCTGTTCATGGGTGAGGATATACTGACGGTGTTGCTCATAGTCCTGCACGTTCATCACGATGTGGCGGAAGATGCTGAAGGGGGTGACATCGCCCTTGAGCAGCACGACGGTGTTGCCTTGCGAGTCGGTGTGCCGCAGACCGTTGTGCATGAGACGGATGAGTGAGATGACTTGCAGGATGGTCAGCAAGAGCATCATGGCCACTCCCGTCAGATACATGCCCGTGAGCACTTGTACCCATGTGAGGCGAGGGGCTTCTTCCGTCTGCACCACAAACATGGGTGTTTCTTCCATGCTTGTTTCCATCTCATACAGTTCTTCGTTGATGACCGTCGGATGTTCGGTGGTGAAGTGGAACAGCGGCACGACGAGCGAAACGAGCATGATGCCCACCAGCATGCAGCGGTTGAACCGATGGAAAGTTTCTTTGCTCAGGAAGAGGAAGAAACAACTGTAGAGCAGTGCCAATGTGATGGCGGCTTTGAGGATATATAGCATCATGGAATTTACAATTTAACGATTGACAATGTACTATTTTCTTTTAATCATTTCCACGATTTCCTTCAGTTCTTCTTCCGACACTTCTTCCTGCCGAGCGAAGAAGGAAAGCATGGATTTCAGAGAGTTTCCGAAGAAGGTGGACTTCACCTCCTTCATCACGCGGTTGGTGTAAGCCTCCCTGCTGATGGTGGGTGTAAACACGAAGGTCTTTCCGCCTCCCTCCTGCTTGCGCGACTGGATGAAGCCCTTGTTGGTCAATATCTTCAGGAATGTGGCGATGGTGGAGTAGGCGGGTTTCGGCTCAGGATACTCTTCGATAATCTCGTGGGTAGTCATGTCTTCCCCCTTCTCCCAAAGCACATTCATGATTTCCATCTCGGCCTTCGTCAGTTGTCTGTCTTCGTTCTTCTGTCTCATGCTTATCTAATGTTTTAGATTTCTGCCGCAAAGTTAATCTAAACCTTTAGATAATACCAAACAAAAACAAAAGAAAATGAACACCCAACCTCGAAGTTTAACTTCTTTTGTTAGATATTCATCTCCTTTTATTAGATATTAAGATTTGAGGAAGCGTGTCCGTCAGGGGTGCAGCCCAATCCGTGAAGGGGTGACTTTCAACTTCTTTTCGTGTCATACACTTATAATACAGTTCAGACGAAGAAAATGTAAAGCGGAAATGCGATTATTTTCAATTCAAACTCAAATTTTCTATTTTTGGGGCAATTATTCCTTTCAAATCGGGCGAGGATGTGCTGTTTCCCATCCTCGCCCGTCTTGTATAATTGTGTCTATTGCCATAGCGGTTCGCTCTCCCATCCACGGGGGAAGCCCATTGCACTTGTATCAATGGATGGGTAGGCAGATAGCAACGCATCAATCTTTGCCTTCATGTCGTTGTTCGGCGAAATGATGTTCAAGAAATACTTGATGATGCAAAGGTCAAAGTATATTCGAAGCGTATCGGTGGGCAAAGTTATCCAGTTGCCCGTCATACGGTTGGGAAGCATTGGACGTATGGTGTTTTGCTTGTTCCACACACGGGCATGATGGCAACATGAGTTGCGGGTTAAAGTAACAATGGTAAGCCACGACTCGAAAGGTGCTACTTGCAAGCCAAATCTCCGAGCAATGCTTTTCTTGATTCGGGCGACCTTGATGTTGCTGAAAATATTGGTGATAACTCCGAAGGGAAGCACTTCTGCCAATATCCAGGCTGGAGGGTACGCATCAGAATAGGTCTGTTTGAAATGAACAATGAAATCTTCGCGTGAGCGATGAAACTCGGCATCAATCAAGTCCATTGTACGGTGGAACTTCCCTGCATCAATGAAATTGCGGCAATCGGTCATCCAGAACGGATTGCCCGTCATGGCACTGCCGATATTAACGATTGCGCTTCGCAATGCAACCTCAATCTTTTCTATCTCATTGAAGATAAGCAGTCGAAGTTTCTTGTCGAAACGATAGAGCATCATCACTTGGCTGAACGTTGTGTTCGGTTTATAGCGATGTTGCTCCTTCGGCATCTGTAGCAAAGGATACATATAGGCTGACAGACGGTAATAGCCAATATATTCGAGATAACTCTCAGCCTTGGCAGTATCTGTAACTGTTAATCCTCTTGACTGCAAGAGACAGACAAGGTCGTGCGCGCTGGTGTACGGCTTCTGGAATGGGATTCTGTTGCTCATTGTATAAAAATAAAACGACCCGCACATTTGAGCATCGTTGAGAGGCTTGGCGGGTTCTGGTGGTACAAAGGTACTGCTTTAATTTGAAATAGCCAAACTTTTTTGAAGAAAAAAGCGGGTGAGCACCGGCTTTTAGAATAAAAGCAGCCTAAGAAATCCCCTTTTTGCCTCGAAGTTTAACTTCTTTTGTTAGATATTCATCTCCTTTTATTAGATATTAAGATTTGAGGAAGCGTGGCTGCTGTTGTCACAGTTCCGTCTCCCCTTCGATGAAGTTGTCCATGAAGAGGTGTTCGCCATCCCAGACAGCGGTATAATAAAGGCGTTTGTTTCCTACGTATATACTATAGACTGAACGTTTCTTAAACAACGTCAATTGCTTACCTTATAGGGGCTTTGCATCCAACAGCGCACATAGATACCATCATAATAGAAATTATTGATGTCTATAAACAAACCTCCTTTGTGATTTGGACTTAAATATACATATCCCCCATTACCAACATTATTTGTGACAAGATATGCGATAATATCATCTTCCAAGTATAATTTTTCACCTATCGTGAAATTAAAAGTGAACCATCCAAGGTCGATGAACAACGATTAGAAAGAAAAGAGACTTATTGAAGTATTCGTGGGAAACCTCTACATAAAATACTCAATAAGCGAAGCCATGTGGCCTCGCTTATTCTGTTCGGTAAATTGGAATTTACATTTTTATTCAAGTCTGACTATCGTGTCCCCAATACCTATTATTCAAATAGCAGCACAGCATGATTGGAACTATAGAAAAACAACCATCAAAAAAACTCCCAGACAGAACCATTAATCCTGTCATTCCGTCATTAATTGTAATGTTAATCCAGTACAGCAATATAGCGGTCAACACAATGTTTATGCAAATTAAAATGGACAAACCTTGCTTCCACCACACTCTTTTCCCTGCCCACATCCAAATAAGAGTACCTACAATAATATAGGTCAGCACAATATGAAGCACGATGAACGGTGTTTCCGTATAGAAATCAAAACCAAAACTAAGAAATAGCGGGTGAAACACCAATGCAAAGAATGAGCAGACAAGCATCAAAGAGATTTTCCTTACGATTTCCATATTGCTAAATTCCGATTTATCTGTCTACAAAGGTACATATTTTCAACGGATTCTCCTTCAAAAGCTGTGTCAAACTTGCTTTTCTTATCAAAAATTAACCGTCTTGACTGCATCAATGTATCTGTTTCAATACAAAAGAACCAAATCCCGTTTTGACTTTGCGATGAACAACCTCTTGAAACACGTTTCTTAGCCCATATTTCTTCTTTCCCTTTCTTCAATCATGGAACATGCCCATGAAGGACGAAAGGAGGGAAGAAAAATTCACGTTCCGAGGTCCTAATTCGAGTGGCGAATGAGCAAATAAAATGTCATGTTCCGGGGAACACGGTTGCAAATGTACAATGATTTTTTGAAGGGACAAAGGAAAATAAAGAAAAATTTCAGGGAGAACCGAAACAAAACTGATGGAGAAGAAGAGAATGCGTATTATATATATGTATATAGCCTCTATTTCCACATCGTAGAATGCAAGGACTTCATGCCTTCCGAAGGGGCTGCGTCGTTGCCTCGGCTGATGCTACGCCGTTGAGTCACGTGACTCTACGTCGTTGCCCCTCATGACTCTGTGGAAGTGCCTCATCGGAAGGAGTGGAAGAGAGGGTGGGGAAGAAGTGGACAGATGTGTTTTCTGGCATAATTTTGGAGAGGAATGCTGACCTTGTGGGAGAATTGTCGTAACTTTGCAGCACAAAACAATACTTTATGACAGAAGAGAAAACATACTGCGACATTGCATGGGAACTGCTGGACGATGCTCGCGAGATAGATTGGACTATATGGAACACTGAGGCTGACGAACTGACACGGAACGTGGCTGATGTGATGTCGTGTGTGTTCCACCTTTCATGCACGGCATCTGCCCTGCTTGACCTGCGCCGCATGAGAGAGGGGGGGCATGAGATGTGCTTCGAGGATTACGCGATGGACAGACGCTTGCTGGGGCATCTGGAGATGCTGAAGGGAAAGGTCAGGAGAATGCAGGGGGTTATCGAAGATTATGCCGAGAGCCTTGTTGACGCTACTCCACAGGACGATGAGATATTGTTGGGTAAGATTCTGAATCCGTGCGGAGAGGACGAGACCATCCGCAAAGTCGGCCATTTTGCACGGGAGTTCTGTCTGGCAAGACGCGACACCTATATGGCTTTATTGCCACTCTTCAAGCACTATCGGAAAATCATGGTGGAAACCATGCGCTTGTTCTATGGCGAGACTGCCGATTTCGTGTCGCTGTGGAAAAAGGAATATGAGGAATGGTTGCTTCAGTACCGCCCCTGCATTGAGCGCAAGTTGAAAAACGGCCTCTATAAGAGTAGCCTCTACGGAAAAACCATCCTGCCGCTTCTGTCCATGATTCCGAGCCGTGAGAATTGGGGCGAGGCACTTGGACTGAAGATGCAGCAAATCAGAGAGGATGACATCTACAAGTTCATCGACAACGATGAATTCCATGAGGTGGGTCTCCCCATCGAACTGACTGAACGGTTGCTGATTGAAACGCTGAACAGCATCACCCTGAGCATGCACACGGCAGAACTTGAAGAATTGTCATACGACAGGCAGATGAAGACGTTCTATCGGCACATTGCCGAAATCAACATCCTGAAAGAGAAGATAGCCCTTCCGACCGTACCAGCCAGAGATAATCAACAGAGAGAGGATAACAGTTATTTGATGGAATCGGACGAGGACGATGAACTGTCCGCTTACCCTGCTATGGCACTACTGGAGCGGCTGGTGAGAATCGCCATCAAAGAGAAGAAAAAGCCTAAATACATCCTCATGCCTGTGAGAGCAGCGAGGGAAGCGGGCGTTTCCATTCCCATCACCGACGTGAAGAGCATGAACGAGCATTTTGGCACAGAACTGACACGGCAGAACTGGAGCCAATGGGTGAATGGCACCGCAAAATCTGGTTATGACCCCAAGGAACTGAACCCCATGAAAAGCCAATTCCTGAAACTGGCTTAGCCCCTTTTGCAAAGACGAGATAGCATCTCGCTTGACAACTCGTGACAAACTTTGACACTTGGTGACATCAGTTGACATTTCGTGCCCCCTGCAACAATGCGTTTGCAGGGGATTTTTGATGTCCATAACTTTGCATCGTCAACATTGACAAACAACCTCAAAAAAGTAAAGTTATGATGGAATTATTATTGAAAAGGTATTTTGGCGGCAAGACCGTCACAAAGAGCAATCTGGCAGTATTGGTGGATGGTGAACTGGTGCTGGAGTGCGAGGCAAGGGAATTGGCTTACAAAAGTTACACGGAGAAGTTTGCCGGAAGCACACGCTTCTGCATTCCCTGCGGAATCTACAAGATGAAGGGACGTTGTACAAAGTATGGTCTTATGACCCTGCGTACGCAACGCATGCCATTCCACAGTGATGTGGCGATTGGTTGGGAAATGCAGAACGACTCGGGGAAAAACGTCATCGTTATTGGAAGAAGTGATGGCAACCCCGACCCGATGATGCGTGGCCTGACGGCAAGTCGTGAGACATTCGAACTGCTGACTCGCTATGTATATCAGACTTTCGGACAGAACGTGACACTCACCGTAACGGACGAGGACATCCAGACTGAAGACGAATACTGGCGGCAAATGTCGGAAAAAGAAGAAATTTCCATGGAAAAAATAAGTGATAATTAACCCAAGTATTAACTCAAAAAAAGAAAGGAGAACCAAGCAATGGGACTTACTTATCGTAAAGCCAAGATGAAACTCACCTACCGTGAGGAGAAGCCCGAAGTGTACAAGATGCGCCAACTCACCTTTCCTCCACTCGGCTACAAACAGTTGCTGTCGGAAGTGGAAGTGGTGGGTGTGACTGCCACCCAGACTGCCGCAGTCGTGGAGGCTCTTGTGAACCGAATGACTTTTGTGCTCAGCCTCGGTCACGCCGTACAACTCGGCTCGTTCGGAACGTTCAAGCCTACTTTCAACTCGAAGGTGGCACGTTCTCTGAAGGAGACTACTCTGGACACGCTGAAGGTGAAGAAAATCCAGTTCTATCCTGGCGCAGCCTTCCGCGATATGCTGGGCAGCCTCGACCTCATGGAGGACAAGGCGGTTTCTGAGAAAGAACCGGAGGGCGAGAATCCTGATGGTGGTGACGGAGAGTAATCTCTCGCAGGTCACACTTGTGACAACAGCGTATGTGTTCTAACATTGTGTATGAAAAAGATGCCCTGCAAGGAAAGAAAACCTTGCAGGGCATCTTTTTGTGGTTTACAGTTCCGTCTCCCCTTCGATGAAGTTGTCCATGAAGAGGTGTTCGCCATCCCAGACGGCATAGGTGAAGAGGGTGATCCACTCGCCGAGGATGAGGAGACGGGTCTCGCGGCTGAGCATGAGGTCGAGTTCGATGTGGCGATGGCCGAAGATGAAGTAGTTGACTTCGGGATGGGTCTTGAGGTAGTCTTTGGCAAAGAGGACAAGACCCTCCTTGTCTTCGCCGCGATAGGGTGTTTCGCCGTTGGTGGGGGCACTTTCGTAGCCTACCAGTTTGGTGTCGTTCATGAAGCCGTCTTTGGTCATCACGCGTCCGTCCTCGTCTGGCAGAAGGCTGCCATTCGCACGTTTCATGCGAGAGTGTTTTGCCCAATTAAGCCCGAAGTTCATGAACCAATGGGGATGAATCCATCGTGCCATCTTTTGCAAGGTCTTGTTGCGGAAGCACCAGAACATGAAGTGCGTGGATTTGCCCTCCTCGTAGAGACCATCGCCATGAGCGAGATAGAATATCTTTCCTCGTATGTCGAGGGTGCAGGGTTGACGATGAAGAATGACGCCGCACTCTTTCTCCAGGTAATCACCCATCCACATGTCATGATTGCCTGTGAAGTAATGCACCTCCACGCCTAAATCAGTCAGTTCGCTGATTTTGCCAAGAAAGCGTGTATAGCCCTTAGGCACCACCTCCTGATATTCGAACCAGAAGTCGAACATGTCGCCCAGCATATAGACAGCCTCAGCCTTTTCCTTGATTTTATCAAGAAAGTTGACGAGACGTCGTTCCTGTGTGCGTCGGTGCTCGATGGCACGGCTGCCCAAATGGGCATCGCTGATAAAGTAGATATTCTTCATATTTAGCCCCCTTCTAACCTCCCCCATAGGGGAGGAACGCCATTCGGGGTGTTGGGCATTATATTTTGTAATTAGACCTCGAATCCAAGCCCCCTCCGACTCCCCCAAGGGGGAGGGGTTGCCATCCGGACGGTTCATCCCCCCTTGGGGGGAACGAGGGGGGCTTACATAAATCCTAAGTCGAGTTTGGCTTCTTCGCTCATCATGTCTTTGTTCCACTCTGGCTCGAAGACCACGTTCACGTTCACGGTTTTCACGGCAGGGATGCCTTCGAGTTTCTGCTGGATGTCTTCAAGGATGAAGTCAGCAGCAGGGCAGTTGGGGGCTGTGAAGGTCATGTCGATGTCGATGTCAAAGCCCTCAAGCCCCTTCCCATCCTCCCCCAAGGGGGAGGTGTTGCCATCCGGACGGTTTCCCTCCCCCTTGGGGGAGTCGGAGGGGGCTATGTGGGGGGTCACATCTATTTTATATATCATGCCGAGATCCCACACATTGACGGGAATCTCGGGGTCGAACACCGTCTTCAGGTATTCAACGGTCTTTTCTTCTACTTCGTATTTTGTCATATCTTTAATCTCTAAACTCTAAACCCTAAACTCTAAACCCTCAACTATATCTTTCCGTTTTCGGAGAAACTGTAGTATTCTCCTTCCGTAACGATGACGTGGTCTATCATTCGCAGGTTGATGGCCTGAGCAGCCCGATTGAGGCGTTGGGTCAGTTCCTCATCGTAGCGGCTGGGACGCATATTGCCGCTGGGGTGGTTGTGAACGAGGATGAAACAGGTGGCATCGTGAAGCAGTGCCTCCTTGAGTAGCATCCTGACATCAACCGTGGTTTCTGCCAATCCACCCGTGCTGAGGTGAGACAGATGGAGGATTCGTGCATTGTTGTTGAGCAGCATCGCCCAACTTTCCTCATGGTTGAGGTCTTGGATGATGGGCGACATGAACTTGAGCACATCGGCTCCTGTACGCATCTGGGGTATTTGTCGGCTGTCTTCCATCATGCGGCGTTTACCTATCTCGGCGGCAGCGATGATGGTAAGTGCTTTGGCTTCGCCAATGCCGTTGTAGCGTAGCAGGTCCTGAAGGGTCATGTGGTTGAGTCCTCTGAGGGTGTCGCCACAATCGTGGAGCACTTCCTGCATCAGTTCCACCGCCGACTTCTTGGTGGTGCCACCTCCGATGAGGATGGCGAGCAGTTCGGCATTGGTGAGTGCTTCCGCTCCTTTTGCCATGAGTTTCTCGCGAGGGCGGTCTTCTTCAGCCCAATGCTTGATGGATGTGTAGGAGGTTTCTTCCACCTCCTCTCTCACCTTCTGTACTGGCTCCTCATTGAATGGCTGAAAATCTTTCCTAATCATGCGGCTTTCTCTCTCTTAGTCATAGAAGTTCTTTTCAAATGCTGTAAACTCGTCTTTCCCCTGCACACAGCGCAACCACCAAGCCTTGAGGAAACCGAATCCGTAGCCCATCAACTGCACAAAGGCCGCCTCGACACTGAGGAAGCCAATCACCACGCTCTTGTTCTTGATGCTGGAATCAACGAAGATGAGCAGCATATAGAGAGCGATGGGCAGGAGGCAAAGTGCATAGGCTGGGATGAAGCCGCCATTGGGCAAGAGCAGTCCTGTGGCAGTTTGGTTGTAGTAGTCCCACAGGCGGAAGAATACGGCTCCTGTAATGAGCAGCAGCACACCGAGGGTGAAGACCATCGGCAGCAGATGCACCAGTTTCAGGGTGCCTGGATGCCGCTTGGTCAGGTTGATGCGGGCGATGCCAGAGTTGAACACCTGCTTGAAAAACTTGTCCATGTCCGTCCGTCTCTTGTGCCAAACCCAAGCCTCGGGGAAGAGCCTTGAGGTGTAGCCAGCTTCCACAATCCGATAGCTGAAATCGATGTCCTCGCCGAAGCGCATCTTGCTGAATCCATGCAGTTTGAGATACACCTCGCGGCGCATGCCCATGTTGAACGAGCGTGGATAGAACTTGTCCATCGCCCCCTTCTTTTTGCCCCCGCGAATGCCGCCCGTGGTGAAGAAGGAGGTCATGCTGTAGGAGATGGCCTTCTGCACCGAGGAGAACGACTCATGGGCAGCATCGGGACCTCCGAAGGCATCGCAAGGGTTTTCAGCCAACTCTTTCTCAATGGCAGCCAGATAGCCTTCGGGCAGCACACAGTCGCTGTCGAGGATAATCACATACTCACCCTTTGAGTGTTCAACGCCATAGTTGCGGGCAGGGCCAGGTCCTCCGTTCTTCTTGGTGAGGTATTGGAGGGTGAGTAGGTCGGTGTATTTTTCGACGACCTCCTTGCAAGGCACACTTGACCCGTCTTCCACCACCACCACCTCGAAGTCCTTGACCGTCTGTCGGGTCAGGCTTTCGAGCAGTTCATCCACTTCGTCGGGACGGTTATAGACGGGTATGATGACAGAATACTTCATCCTTATTCAAAATAAAACGTGATGACAATCATCTTGCTTCTGGCCTTGTTGACCGACTGCGTAAAGATGAGGTCGGCCTCTTCGGTGATGTCGGAGCGGTTCTTGTTGAAGACATTGGAAAGCCCGTACATGAACTTCACTTCGGGAATGAACTTGAAGAAAGGCAGGTAGAAGTCACAGCCGATGCCCGCTTCCAGATAGAGGTCGGTCTGCCGGAGCAGGTATTGCTTGTGCTTCTTCACGGTGAGGTCAAGGGCAGGCGTGATGCCAGCCATGATGTAGGGCCGGTAGTTATTGAAACGTTCGGCTGCAAACTTCACGTCAACCGGGATGGTCACATAGGTCGATTTGATGGTTTGGTGCTGGGTCGATTTGTCCAGTTCGTTGCGGAAGGTGAGGTTCTTCGTGCCGAAGTGCAGGGTGGGGATGATGCGCAGGGCGAGGTTCTTCGTCAGGTAGAACTCGCCCAAGATGCCCACCGAGAATCCCGGCTCATAGTTGGGTGTCTCGGCCCACCACTGGTTGCCCGCCTCGTCGCTGAATCCGTTCTGCTCCAGTTCGATGTCCTGCAGGTGCATCCCCGCCAAGAAACCGTAGTGGAACAGCCTCTGGTCGATATAGGGGCGATTCATCACCTTTCGTGTCTGCGCATGCACCAAACTGGCAGGGCAGGGAAGAAGCATCAGCAATGCTCCGAGAACTCCTATTATATAATAATGTGTAGTTTTCATCTCTTACTAAAACGAGAAAAGTGCCGATTTATTATGTCAGAACCGCCATATCCCGCAACTTTCGCTTCGTGCAAGTTACTTTTGCTCGGAAAAACTCAAATAAATTTGATTTTTCGCTCGCTTCATCGTAACTTTGTGCAAAGTTACGCATAAAAATCAATAAATCATAAAATTTATGAAACTTACAGTCATTGGCGCTGGCAATATGGGCGGCGCGCTCATCAAAGGATGGGCAAAAAGCGGAAAGATTGGCAACATCACGGTTGCAGACAAGAATGAGGCACTTCTTGCCCAGTTCAAGAAGGAATACCCTGCACTCAACGTCACAACCGACAATGTGGAGGCAGTGAAGGATGCCGACATTATAGTGCTCGTTGTGAAACCTTGGCTCATGAAGATGGTGTTGGCAGAGGTGAAGCATGTGCTTAACCTTGAGAAGCAGATAGTCGTGTCTGATGCAGCCAACTTCACCACAGGCATGCTGGCAGAGGAGTTGGGTGAGGAAGGTCAGTTCTTCTATGTTATTCCCAACATCGCCGCCGAGTTTGGTGCCAGCATGAGTTTCATCGCCAAGGCTCCGACAGCCACCGAGGAGAGCCTGAAGACGGTGGAAAACCTCTATGCCATCGATGGCGACACCCTCGTCGTGGGCGAGAACCTTGTGGGTCCCGGCATGATGATGGCCTCCTGCGGCATAGCCTACGTGATGCGCTACATCCGCGCCCAGATGGAAGGCGGCTGCGAGATGGGCTTCTATCCCCAGCAGGCCAAGCAAATCGCTCTCCAGACCATGCAGGGTGCCGTGTCCCTGCTCAAAGCCACAGGCTGGCATCCCGAAGAGGCCATTGACAAGGTCACTACTCCTGGCGGCGTGACCATCAAGGGACTCAATGAACTCGACCATGCCGGTTTCAACTCGGCGGTCATCCGTTCGCTCAAGGCGGGACTTTGTAAGAATTAGAAATTAGGAATGAGGAGTGAGGAATGAGGAATTAGGAATTAGGAATTGGCCATCCAGTTAGTTTCCTCATTAGGTACATGCCGCATGGCAATTCCTAATTCCTAACTCCTAATTCCTCATTCCTGAAAACTTTTCGCTTAAATTATTTTGTTGAATGAAAAAAATCCCCTACCTTTGCACCCGCAATAGCAAAAGCCCCGATGGCGGAATTGGTAGACGCGTTGGTCTCAAACACCAATGAAGCAATTCGTGCCGGTTCGATCCCGGCTCGGGGTACCTACTGGTTGAGAGCCTCTGTAAACAGAATTTGCAGAGGCTTTCTCTTTCTCTCTCTTCAGAAATTGTTCATTGTTAATTATTCATTGTTAATTGTTAATTGTTAATTCTCAACAGGTGTCAATGGAAAAAAGACTGATTCTCTGGCTGATGGCACTGCTGTCGGTCATTGGTGTGCAAGCACAAGATAACGCCAATTCACGTCAGGCGCGCAAGATGTTTGAGGAGGTGCTGCAGAAGATTACGGGGCCACAAGGCTCAACGATGCACTACAACGTGAACATCGCCAGCCTCTACAAGACCGAAGGCACCATCTGGTATAAGGGGAAGAAGAGCAAGTATCTCTCCAAGAACAGCAGGGCCTGGAACGATGGCGAGGTGGCCTACGTTATCAAGGGCGACAGGAAAGAGGTGGAAATCTACCATGCCAACTCGCCCAAGCAGAGCCGCTTCGGCGACACCTTCAAACTCGAACCCAACAATTACACCTACAACATCGTCGCAGACCCGCGAGGCTACCTCATCACGCTGAAGGCGAAGAAAGGGGCAGGGGTGAAAGGCATGAAGGAGATACGTGCCTTGCTCGACAAGAAGACGCACAACCCGCTCCAGTTGCGCATCAAGGTGGCCTTCGTGTGGGCCAACGTCGAGGTGTCCGACTTCAAGTCGGGCGGCATCTCCGACGACACCTTCACCTTCCCTCGTCATCTGTATAAGGATTACGAAATCATAGACAAGCGAGACTGAGTCCCCTTATCCACCATAGCACATACGCACGAGTCGCTCCACACGTTTTCCGCCGTCTCCACCATGTCGATGATGGTGTAGAGGGGGAGGATGATGCCCATGATGCCCACGGGAGCACCCACACCAGCCATGAGCGAAAGAGTGAGAAAATAGCACCCCATCGGCACCCCCGCATTCCCGATGGCAGAGACAACAGCGATGAGTAGCCACAGGAGCATTGTCGGAATGTCAAGTGCCATACCACCGTTCTGCATCACATAGAGTGAGGTGACGAGGATGAAGGCTGCACAACCGTTCATGTTGATGGTGGTGCAGATGGGCAGCACGAACCTTGCCACTTCGGGTCGCGCCTTCAGCCGTGTTTCAGCCGACTGCATGGTGACAGGTAGGGTGGCAGCGCTACTCTTCGTGAAGAGTGCCATCAATACGGCGGGTGACATCGCCTTGAAGACCTTCCAAGGATTGAGACCTCTTGCCAACAAGAAAAGGGGGAGTACCACGAAGAATTGAATGAGATTACCGCCCAAGATGACTGCCACATACTTGCCCAACGAGCCAACCACTACTCCTGTTGATATTTCTGCTGAAAGTTGTGCCGCAAACGCTACAATGCCCACTGGCAGTGTCCAGATGAGGGCACGGATGAGGGCATAGAGCACTTCTTGCAGCCCATAGATGCCACGGATCAAGGTTTTTACGTTTTCATTCTTCTTGATGAATGCAAGCACCAAACCCACAGCAGCACTGATGAGCAGGATGCTCAGTACATTGCCCTTGGCAAATGGTTCCACCACGTTGTTAGGGATGACACTGAGGATATGGTCATAGTAGGTTACCTCTTCCAAATTCTCAGGGACATCCGCCTGTCCGCTTTGGATAGTCTCTGCAGGTAAGTTTTCGGGACTGATGGCAAGATAGAGCACTAACCCCACTGCTGCTGCTGCCACCGTGGTGAGAAGCGTGTAAATGATTGTGTGGAGGAAGATGTGTCCTGTCTCTTTCTGTCCTCCTAATGAGGAGAGCGTGGTGATGACAGCCAAAGCGATGGTAGGCACCGCTACAAACTGAAACAGTCGTGTGTAGGCTGTGGCGATGAAGCCCAGCAGCCCGTTCAGCCAACCGATTCCCAGCCAGCCGAGCACTGCACCCACGATGAGTGCACTTGTCCAAATGATGATATTCTTCATTGTTTTCTTTATTTTTTTGTTATGGGAGAATTACAGCAACACCGAGAGGTTCACATACACATTCCGTCCCTTTTGGGGAATGTCACACCAATCGGAGTAGGTGGTGTAGCGTTTATCTGCTATGTTCTCCACACCAACACGGAACGTCAGGGCATACTTATGAATGGATAATGTATATTCTCCGCTGATATTGCCGATAACCCATGCAGGAGTGGCTGTTTCCCCATATTTTTTCCCATAGTTCACTTGTTTGCCGTTGCCACGGAGTTCCACCTTGCCTTGAAGGCGTTTGTATACGAAGGTAAAGTTGGATGTATAGGCGAAAGGTGAGATGAGGGGCAGCGGGTCACCTTTGTCATCACGCCCGATGGCATAACTCAGCCGAGTGTTCCAAGCCAGCCAATGGAGCGGTTTCCATTCGGCAGTGAAGGAAGAGTTCACGATGGTGGCATGGTCAAGGTTGCCATACACCTTCACTCCCTCCGCATCTACCGTCATGGGGCTAAGGCGATTCTCAAACTGCCCGATGATGTAATTGCTCAGAAAGAAGGCGTTGGCATCCAATCCAATTGATAGTTGGTCGTTCAGCATGGAGAATTTGGCGGCTCCGTTCAGTTCAATGGCACTTTCGTTTTTCAGCCGTGGGTTGCCGATGTAGTCATACTGGTCAAACGTGTTGTTCAGATAGTAGCCATACGCCTCCGTCACCGTCGGGGCGCGGCTTCCCCAACCTGCTCCCACGTTGAGTTGAGAGTGGAGGGTGGAGAGTTGGTAATTCAGCGCCACGCGTCCCGTCACCTGCTGATAACTCCGCCTCATGCCAGGGAAGAACACCTCCTGCGCACGATAACCCTCCTCATTGTTCAGCCGCTGCGTCTGCCAAGCCAGTTTCGCCGACACCTTCAGCGACTGCCCCTCTGTGAGCCTCACGCAGTCGGAGAGAGCCAGCCCCGTGTTCAACGTGCCCACATCAGGCCATGTCACCATGTACATCGGAGCCGCCCCACCCGGATACATCGTCATGTCGGCAAACAGGCGGTTGTAGTAGAGGTCGTAGTTCGCCTGCACATCGTGCCGACCGTTCGAGGCAGAGAGGAGGCTGTACAGACCGCTCGTCCAACTCTTGCCCGGCATGTCCATGTGAATCTCCACATCGGGACGCTTCGTGTCGTCCATCACATGGGTGATGTGGTTGTAGTATGCCTTCGTCTCCCACGAGTTGAAAAAGCCCCCCAACCATTGATGCTTATAGGCCAACGACGTGATGAATGCCTCAGCCTTTGCTACGTCCATATTTAGGGCAGGATAGCCCACATCAGTGGCACGGTCGAAGATGAAGGTGCCCTCCAAGATGTCAAGCCCCCCTCTTATCCCCCCAAGGGGGGAAGAACCAACCGAATGGGACTCCTCCCCCTTGGGGGAGGTCGGGAGGGGGCTTAACCTCACCCCCGCATTGGCAAAGGCATTCACTTTCTGAAATTGCGAGAACTCCACCTTCCTGCCGCCGCCTTCCTTGTAGTTGTCGGCATGGCGATAAAACACACCCCCGTTGGTGTAGAAGCGTTGCGTGGAAAACGACGCATCAGCCCCATACACCTGCAAGTGGCCGTTCGTCTCATAGCCGACATCCGCATTCACATGGAAAGGGTCGGCATTAAACCCCGCCTTCCTCAGTTTCAGGTCGAGACTGCCGCCGATGTTGCCTGTCGATTGTGGGTTGCCGTTCAGTCCCGAATTAAGCAAGATGCTCTGCAGGTTGCTACTCTCCACATACGAAGTCACAGGGTCCATTTTATCCGTGCAGGCATAGAAAATCTTCATGCCGTCGATGGTGGTCGTCACACGCTCCGTCTGCATGTTGTTCACCACAGGCTCCCACGCGTACGAACCGCGTCTGACCAGATTCACGTGCGACAGTTCCGCCAGATGCTCGTCGATACTTGCCACCTTTCCCTTCGCCGACCGTTTCCTGCCCTCTCCTGCTGCCGCCACCACAACCACCTCGTCGATGGTGTGTGACGAGGTGGCGATGGTGTCTGTTGCGAGTAATATTGTTAATGCTAATGCTATCATGATGAAGTATTTATAAGTTAAAAGTTAAAAACTAAAAGTTTAAGTTACTTTTCCCCTTGATGATACACATCCCGAATGGAGGATACTTTTACTTTTAACTTTTAGTTTTTAACTATTCCTCACAGCGTCACATCCCAGAAGAGCGAACTCAGCCCGTCTTTCAAATCGTCTCCTCCTGCCACGACATTCCTTTTGGCATCTTTCACCGTCAGGTGGATGCGCCACAATCCCGTCATGGTTAGGTTGATGCTGCCTGTATAACTGCCGTCTTTCTGCTTCGTGAGTGGCGTGTTGTCGGGCGAGGTATGGTTGCCCATATCAGGCATGCGTGGGTCAATCTCAATGGTGAACTGCTCCGTTGCCAAACCATATGGTGTAGTGGCAGGACTGTTCTTCTTAGACACATACGCTTGAATGGTGTTCGTGCCTGTTTTCCAGTCCGATGGGTTGACCAGTGAGAGGTAGTAGGTGTCATCGCCTACCTTGAACGACTTCAACCAGTCCTGACCTTCGGGCAGGGCATCCACGTTGATGGCTTTGTTTGTCACACTGCCTTTGCTGCCCAGCACCTCAATGTCGTAGGAGAACTGCCATGAGCCAGCATCACTCGTGTTCATCAGCAGTGAAACCCATCCGCGCTTCACTGCGGGTCGAGTCGTGTCGAACACCTCGAAACTGCCACCTACAGGTGTGCTGTGCCACATATTCATTTTCACCATGTTCATCAGTGGTGTGATATTTGTGATGTCGAAGTACTTCACATAGTTACCTGTTTTCTTCTTGGTCACCACAAAGTAGAGGTCGTTGTACCCCTTGTGCAGGGTGCCCGTCTTTGAATAAGCCCACACTTCATACTTGTCATCCACCGTGGTGGAGAGTTCGGGGATGATTTTGACCGTCTGGATGAACTTGTACACCTGCAGCGCCTCCTCAGCCGAGCAGCAATCCACATCCTGCGAAAGGTCAATACCGTCAATCACAATTCCCGTCTCGTCATCGTTGCTGTTGCACGATGTGAGTCCCAGCGATGCTACCGCTAAAAACAACATTAATACCTTTGTCTTCATACTCTTTAATTTGTTTAGAAGTTTTTTGTTAGTTCTTATTTTGGGTGCAAAGGTACGGACATTTCCCCATGCCCCAAATACCCCTCATGCGCTATAAGCATACCACGAACGGGGTAGAATCGGGTGGGGCAACGCCGCTCCCCCTTGTTGGGCACTTCCGCAGCCTCTGAATCGACCTCGTCGATGTCGGCAAGTCGACCTCGACGACATCGGTTAACCGACGTCGACGAGGTCGATTTTGAGGTTGTGGAGGCATCGGGAAGGAGACTGTTTCACTCCCTCATTCATCACACACCCATCTTCGGCTTCACACTGGTAGGTTTGGTCATTTGAGGCGCTTTGTTTTCTCCCTCATGATGTTCACGATTACACCTTCTGTCTTCACCATGCCGGGAGAGGCTATCAGCCCCATGTTTCGCATGGTGTCTTCGGGCATATGGCCATTGATGCCGTGCTCATGACCGATGGCGATGCCTTCTTGGGCAAAAGCCACGGAACGATAGGCTGCATCCACAGCCACAATGCCCTTCATCGTGCACCCGTGATTGCCTCCGTCGCAAATCATGCCTGTGATGCTCGATGCCATATTCTGAATGGTCAGGGTGAGTGTCTTGTGTGTGCCTCCTCTCAGAAAAGCCAATCCGCATGCCATGCCTGTGCCAGCAGCGATGGCACATCCACAGAAGGCTGAAAGCTTACCTGAATACTCTTTGATGTACATGCACACCAAATAGCTGAGGGCTGTGGCGCGGAGCAACTGCTCGTCCGTGTAACCGTTCACTTGTTGTGCGGCATAGAGGGGAAGGGTGGCGATGATGCCATGAGCGCCACTGCCCGTGATGCTCATGGCTGGGCGTGAAAGTCCCAACACGCGAGCCTCGATGGCGGCATTGCAGAGTAGGGAAGCCGACGCCTGCTCATCATCCGAAATAACTCTTTCCCCGTTCTTTTTATATAAATAATGTGCAAACGTTGTTCTTCGGTTTTGGAGTGCTTGTTCGAAAAGGGCAAGATTGAGGTCGTAGGCTTGACGGATGAACAGGAGTTCTTCGCTGGGAACACTCTGTGCGTAATGGAGCATTTGACGGAGGGTGAATCGGTGGATGAAGGGTGTCTGTCTTTCCTCATCTTTGGTGTCAGCATCGTCTCTCTCGAAGATGGTTTGGCCATCTTTCGTGATTCTTGTGACGTGGGTGTGTGCATCGCGGATGGTCACGTTGACCGCTCCCTCATTCGTCGTTATCTCTGCAAAGATGTAGATGCGGCTGCTGATTTCACCCAATTCCACCTTCACCAATCCCGCATTCACCAGCGCGTGAGCCTCTTGGTTGTGGTGTGGCTTCACACCTTCCAGACACTCCAGCCCTTTGCTTGCATCGGCTGCCACATAGCCGAGGGCGGCGGCATGTTCATTCCCCACCTCATGGCTGTTGGGGATACCACAGGTGAAAGCATTTTTGTACATGCCGCTGTTGAGTACCACCCTCACTTCTTGCAAAGTGCCGCTCACATGCTTCTTGGCTGTAGCCACCGCAAGGGCAATGGCACTTGGTTCAGTCACGCCAAGGGCTGGACGCATGTCGTTGAGAATTAGCTTTGTCAGTTCTTTCATTGGGCGTTTTTTTGATGATTGATGGAACATCCTATTAGCATCAGTACTAATAATGCCCACGGATAGAATGTCGTGAAGAACACGTCGGTTGCCTGTATGTTGACACCGCATGCAGATGCTTCTACTCCTTTTTGCAAGAGGAGGACACAGCCACCGTATGGCAGGACGAAGGGAAAGGTGCAGATGACGGTGGCGAGGATGGTTGCGCGACGATAAGGGTGAATACAATGTTGCTTTCCCATGCTATTCACAAAGGGCGCAATACAGATGTTGGCAATGGTGTTGACAGCCGCGATGAATATGCCTGCTAAAGCAACCATTGTGAAGATGGCAAGTTCCGCCTTCCTTCGGGACTGCCCGACTCCGACATCCAGCCTTTCTATCATCCGTTCCATGTATCCGCTACGAAGAATGAGCCCTGTAAGTGACACTACCACCATCAGCAATAGACAAATGCTTGTCATATCTCCAATACCCTCAACAATGACACCGCTCACATTCGAGTTCTCCACACTGATAAGAGTGTTAAAACTGAACAGATGTAATCCCAATCCGATGGCAATGGCTGTAACGATGCCGATGAAGAGCGATACGAAGATGTTGGCTTTTCGGAGCGTTAACACCATCACAATGAAGGTTGGTAGCAACAATGTTAGTCCTTTGTAATCACCTTCTGTTGATACTCCGTCGGTTCTTGTTGGTTCTGACAGAAGCATGCCTGCCACTCCAAACACCACGACAGCGATGCCTGCACTCAGCAGCACTATCGGAAGCCTGTTTCGGATAGTGCTTCCAACATCCGCTACACGTTTCCCATCGTGAAACTCTTGTGTGGAAGCAGCGATTATGGCTGTGTCAGACACTGGGGCGATGCTGTCGCCCAAGGCGGCACCAGACAGGATGGCTCCTCCCAATAAGGCTGGGTGTGCTCCGACGGCGATACCTGCAGGAAAGAGCGTGAGACTCATGGTACTGATGGTGCCGAAACCGGATCCCGTGGAGATGGCAAATAATCCTGAGAAAAGGAATGTAACGATTGTGAAACTTGTACCACCCATGTTCATTCTGTTGGAAATCCATACCAGCCCTTCTATCATGTGTCCCTCTTTCAAAATGCTCCCATACACCCCAACCATCAACCAAAGCAGGATGGCAGTCATGGCCGTTTTGCTACCGAAGAACTCAAAGATGGTTTGCCAATAAGCGTCTCCATCCCTCGCCAATAATGCACCGAGAATGATGGCAACGACCCCGATTCCTGTTAACAGGTTAATACTGACAGCACCACAAAACGACAGCCCGATGGCTGCCGTAATGAAGAGACAAAAAGGAATAAGGTTCTTTGTCATAGAAAAAAAGATTTAGTCCCACACAGGACGTATTGTGCGTCCCCATTGCCTGTCATTTAAACTCCACTGTGGGGCAAAACCGCTTCCAATGGATACATATTCTATGTCATCGTAAGTAGTCCAGCCAAATAGAGTTGAAGAGAGGAGGATGATTTTTGTGCCAACACTATAGGTCTCTGTACCGTTTTGATAGCCAGCGGCAGGGATGAAAATGCTATTTCCGTTTGGTCCCACTATTTCGTGTCCGTTCACACCGTTCACCTTCTTCCATGTCCATGTGGTTTTCTCAATCAGTTCTATGATCTCATTTTGTGTGGGAGTGCGCCACCTGCCGCCCCAGTTCACACGTGCAGCATCGTCGGAGAGTTCAAGAGTGCGGAGGCCGTTGCCGACAGAACTGTCTATCGAAGACAACTGATATTTGGTCAGAGCATCGGCTTGTCCCCATTTATATGTTGCCCATGTATAATTCGCCTTTGGCTCTGTCTCGCCGAAGACGAAGTACTTGCCGAAGTCTTCTTCTGAAGATGCTCCTAAGTTCTGGTTGGCCCATTTGACTGATAAACCGAGATCGACAATATCGCCTACGGTTCCGCCTATAGCAACTGCTTTGCCAGCATTTGTGTTTACATCTTCCTGTTTGGAATCGTCGTCATCTTTGCTGCAAGAGATGGATGCCACACTGAGAATTGCTGCTGTGGCGAGGATAAAGATTTTGTTGTGTGTCATGTTTTATTTTGTTTTTGTGTTTGGAATACATGAGGGGCTGGTATACATTGTTGTATGCCAGCCCCTTGTTGATGAATACTCTTTAGTATGGCTAAGATTCAGACTTAGTATCCGGGATTCTGGCTGATGCCGAGGTCTTCACCCTTCAGACCCGTTGGAATGGGCTGGCGGTAGTGCTTGCCGCGTACATTATTGTACTTAGCCACGAGGTGGTTGTGAATCTTCGTGAAGTAAGCCTCCTGATCAGCCGTATAGGTGTTGCCAGTGCTGGTCTTCCAGTCGTTGGGGAAGTGCTTGTAGGTGGACACTTTCTTCACTGACGAGATGAGGTCTTTCCAGCGGTAAGAGTTCAGCACGGAGAACTGCTCGTAGGTGAACTCATAGTCCCATTCACGCTTGATTTGGTCGAAGGTTGGTGCGCTGACCGTAGCGATGCCTGCACGGGTACGGAGTTGGTTGAAAGGCTCAGCAGCCTCGCTGTTTTTGCCCAGTTGCACAAGGGCTTCAGCCTTGATGAGAAGCACTTCTGCGTAGCGGATTTCGATGCGGTCAACCGAGTTCTGTGTAATTTCGAGGTTTTCAGCATTTTCGTAACTCTGATCTACGCCCTTGCCGTTGATAGGAGTGTAAATGGGTGAGTAGTAGTGGTGGGTCTTGCCTGTTTCCGGGTTCTTAATCTCCACGAAGTAAGTTTCTGCCAGACGCTTGTCGTTGGGCTGTTCGGCCTTCCAATCATCGTAAAGGTCATCGTCCGAAACCTCGGTGTGGTTTTGGCTGTAGCCCTCACCATTCTCACCATTCTGGAAGGGGAATGTCCATGAGCAGTGTGTCTGGTGGTTGCCCTGAGCGTCATTCTTGTCACCATCGTGGGCAATGGTGAAGAGGTGCTCGTTGGTCTTACGCTTGTTGCTCTCATACTCACGTCCCCACAACTTGTTATATTCGGGGTCAAGGGCGAGTTTTTTGCTGTTGATGACCTTGTCGGCATACTCCACGGCCTTCTGAAGTTTGGCATCGTCCTTACTGAAAGCAGGGTCTGTCTGGGTGTTGGCGATGGCAGCCACTTCTGCCTGAGAGAGTGGCTTGTCACCCCATACGAGGTAGGTACGTGCCAACAGTCCCTGTGCTGCCTGTTTGGAAGGAATGCGTGGGTCACCATCGTAGTCCTTCAAAAGTGATTCTGCAGCCGTGAAGTCGCTGACAATCTGCTCAAATACTTTGTCAATGCTCTGACGTTCGGTGGTGCTGCCGCCTTCTTCTGTATAGACAGGCACTTCGCCCCAGAGTTGTACAAGTTTCAGATATGCCAAACCACGAAGGAACTTTGCCTTGCCCACTGCGGCGTTGTAGCCAGCCTGACTCACTTTGCCCGCCTTGAGCGAGTTACTGATGGTGGTGATGGCTTCGTTTGCCTGTGTGATGCCGAGGAACAAGTGGTTGAATATCTTCACCTGATACCACGTGGTAGGTTCCTGCTCGAAACGGCTGTTCACCGGTCCAGCCTCATTTTCCTCACCCTCGAAGGAGGTGAGTTTGTTGCTGTTCAACTCGATGATGAACGAGAATGACGAACTGAGTGGCTGCCAATGGCTGTACACACCATTCACCAATGAGAGGGCACTGGCATCGTCTGCCACTACATTTTCGTCAGTCACCTGATTACTGCTGCTGTTGTCGTCATCAGATGAGCATGAAGAAAAGCCTGCTAAGAGGCTCGTTGCTGCCAAAGCAGCGAGGAAGATGTTCTTTTTCATGTTTGTGATCTCCTTTTTTTTACCTTAATGAATAAATTGTGTTTGCTTTTCTAAATCTGGTGCAAAGGTACGGCCATTTCGTCAGTCTCGAAATACCCCTCATGGGCTATTGCCATACCATAAATGGGGGAGGGGCTTCTCTTTTTTATAACGTGATGCTCACCCCAAACGTGAATGTCCTTGCTGATGGGTAGGCTCCACGGTCTGTGCCACCGCTGACTTCGGGGTCATAGCCCTTGTAGGGGGTGAGGGTGAAGAGGTTGGAGGCAGTGGCATAGATGCGTAGGGAGAGGGGAAATGACTTGGGCAGTCGGGGACGATAGCCGATGGTCAGATTCCTGAGTTTCAAGTAGGAGGCACTCTGCACATAGCGGCTGTCGATGTAGGAGAAGGGTCGTGAGGTGGAGGCGAGGGGAAGGGTGTTGCCGCCTCGCTCTGCTGTCCATGCATCCTTCACAGTGGAGAGCACGTTGTAGGAGTCACCTGTCTGCTCCAACCGCCTGCCCAGAGCATTGTAGAGTTTGCCACCATGACTGCCAGCAAAGGTGACGGAGAAGTCCCACTCGCGCACTTGCAGTTGGGAAGAGAAACCGTAGGTGAGGTCGGGCTGTATGGAGCCGAGAATCACACGGTCGTTACCGTCAATCTTCCCGTCGTTGTTGGCATCGGCAAACTTGGCATCACCGGCTTTTGGGGTGAGTCCGTTCACTGTCGGCTGTTGGCTCACATCCTCCCCATTTTGTACGATACCCACGAACTGCAAACCGTAGAAGGAACCGAGTGCTTCACCTTTGCGGAGAATCTGTTGGTTGTCTGCCCCTTGGATGACATTGTTGGTCTTGCCCATGTTGGTGATTTCATTCTTGTTGTGGGCGAGGTTGGCAGAGGCTGTCCATTGCAGGTGACGACGTTTGAGCAGGGTGCCGTTCACAGCCAGTTCGATACCTTTGTTTTCTACATTACCCACATTCTGAAGTTGGCTGGTCACACCATTGGCAAAGCCCATCGGTACATCGAGCAGGAGATCCGAGGTCTTCTTGTAATAGAGATCGAGTACCACATTGAATCGTCCGCCCCAAAGTCCGAGGTCTGCACCGAGGTTGTAGGATGCGGTGGTTTCCCACTTCAGGTTGTCGTTTGCGGTATTTGCTTTGGCATAGGAGGATGAACCGCCATAGGAACCTGTATTGTAGGAGGTGGAGAAGGCATAGTCGGGTATTTCCTGATTGCCTACGAGTCCTCCTGTGAGGCGAAGTTTCAAATAGTCGATGTGCCGTGCATGGGCGAGGAAGTTTTCTTTATCTGCATTCCATGAGAGTCCGAGTGACGGGAAGTAGCCCCAGCGGTGATTCTTCGAGAATCGGCTGGAGCGGTCGGCACGGAAGGTGGCGGTGGCATTGTAGCGGTCGAGCAGTGTGTAGTTCACTCGGGCGATGAGGCTGTTGAGGGTGCTCTCGCTGATGCCCGTCTGTGGGGTGTAGATGTTGGCACCATCGCCGAGGTTGTACTGCTTCAGCGTCTCGTTGGTGAAGTGGTTGGTGCGGATGGCACTGTGGGTCGAAGTGCTTGTCTGCTTGGTGTAGCCCGCCAAAGCGTCAATCTGATGGATGCCAAGTTCTTTATTATATGATAATGTGTATTCCTGTTGCCATACATCAGTCTGCCTGTTTCCCGTTCCACCGATGCCTTGGGTGGCCAAGCCCAACGAGGTGTAGGCTCCCGAGAAGTAGTTTTGGGTGAGTTTCTCACTGCTTAGTCCCACTGTGGCTTTCAAGGTGAAGCCCCCCAGTTTATAACTTGCCCACACGTTGCTGAGCAGGTAGTTGTTCACGTTCTCCGCCACGCTCTCTTTCAGGTCATAGACGGGGTTGGCGGCATGGTCGCCAATGGCGAAGTAGGCATATTCGTATGGGTTGGTGAAGTTGTAGGAGCCATCGGCGTTATGGACGCTGATGACAGGCGGCATGAGCAGGGCATAGACAAAACTATTGGTGATGCCAGCAGAGTAGGGCGATGAGTTGAACACCTGTTCCTCGGTGGTGGTCAAACCCTGCTGCTTGCTGCGTCCGTAGGTGGCATTGATGCCGAACTTCAGATTCTTCTGCAACTCCCACTCCGCATTGGTGTGGAAGTTGTAGCGTTGGAACCCCGAATTGAGCACGATGCCGTCTTGGTCAGTGTAGGAGGCGGAGAAGGCATAGCGGCTCTTGTCGGTGCTGCCATTGATGGAGAGTTCGTGTGCCTGCTGAACGGCAGTCCTGAGCACGGCATCCTGCCAGTCTGTTCCTTTGCCGAGTGCCTTGATTTGTTCGTCAGTATAGCCTCCCTTATTGCTGAAATAGGTCTTCTGAAACTGTGCCCATTCGGAAGCGTTGAGCAGGTCGAGGTGCTTGCTCACACTGCTCAGCCCGATGCTGTAGCCATAAGAGATGTGGGCTTTTTTCTCACCAAGTTTCCCTTTCTTGGTGGTGATGAGGATGACACCGTTGGCTCCGCGCGAACCGTAGATGGCGGTGGCCGACACGTCTTTCAGCACTTCGATGCGCTCGATGTCGTTGGGGTTGATAGTGGCAAGCGGATTGAGGCTGCTCTCGATGGCTCCCAATCCTGTCCCACTGGAGGAGGCGTCTTTGTAGTAGATGAAACCATCGACCACGTAAAGGGGGTCGTTGCTGGCATTCACAGAGTTGCCGCCACGGATGCGGATGCTGCTCTCTGCTCCTGGCTGTCCGCTGGCTGCGGTCACGTTCAGTCCGGCCACCTGTCCGCTCAAGGCTCCGTCGAGGGTGCTGGCTGTGCTGTTCTCAAACACGTCTGCCTTGACAGTCACGACCGAACCTGTCAACTGTGTGCGGCTCTGGGTGCCATAGCCCACCACGACCACGTCGTTGAGGAAGTTGCGCTGTTCGGTGAGTTTCACCTCGATGTCTTCTTCATCGTCATAGACGGTGAGGGTCTGTGGGCGGTAGCCGGTGTAGGTGATGGTGAGTTTGATGGGCAGCGACTTCACGCCGATGGAGAAGTGTCCGTCGATGTCGGAGGTCACGCCCCGTCCGTTGCCATACTTGACTGCGGCTCCTGCTATGGGGTCGCCATTCAGAGCGTCGGATATGGTGCCGCTGATGGTCTGTGCATGTGCGGCTAAAGAAGTGGCAGCGGAGAATGCCGCTGCCAGGAGAATTTTGTGTTGTGTTGTCATTGTGTGTGTAAAAACTAAAAGTTAAAAACTAAAAACTAAAAGTTTAAGTTACTTTTCCCCTTGATGGCACACATCCCGAATGGAGGATTCTTTTACTTTTAACTTTTAGTTTTTAACTTTTAACTTATAAAAACTAAAAGTTTAAGTTACTATCAACTGTTCTGTGGCAGGCGGAGGAAGCCTTGCTGGTGGTTGTACTGCTGTCCGTCGCTCACCACCCAGCGGAGAAACTGGTCGATGTCGGCGTCGGTGGTTTGGTAGGTGAAGCCGATGTCTTCTACGGGGATGAGGTCGATGTGCTGGCTCTCGATGAGTTGGAGCGTTTCGTCGAGGTTGCCCGAAAGGAGGGCTTCGCTTTGTGCCTTCTTCACGCTGAGGGGCAGAAGGACGAGGTTGGGGCTGAGGGTGCGTGAGGTGAGGTCGTAGAGGTTGCTGAGGGTGTTGAAGGTGACGGCGGTCTTCTCTTCCTCGATGGCTGAGAGCAGGTAGAGGTCGTCGCCAGCGATGCGGTTGCCGCGCAGGTCGTCCGCTCTGCGTCCGAAGTGGGCGGCGAAGGTGCGTGTGACGGATTTTCTGCTGCTGCCAGAATAGACGGTGAGTTTGTCGTACAGTCGGTTGTGTTTGCTTTCTGTGGCTTCTTCATATTCTTCGTCGAGGTCTTCGGCTCTGAAGAAGAGTTTCTTCAGGTCTTTGCTCTTCCACTCTTTCTGCTGAATGTCGGCGAGCAGGGGGTTGGAGGCTGGCGTGACGGGCAGCAGGGCGTAGCGCGCCACGTAGGTGACTTTTGTGGGTGTCTCTTGTGGGTTGCTCGGCGTGGGGGCGAGGGTGAGTGTGAGGTCGGCATCGGTCGTCCCTCCGCTCATCACGACTATCTGCACGTGGGGATGCAGGGTCTTGTAGCCTTCAATCCATCTCTCCACCAGAGGCTTGCTTGTCTTGCTTGCGGCTATCGTGATGATGCCGTCGTTTTGTCCTGTCGCTCCTCTTGCCGTGAGCGTTGTGGCTACGGCAATGGCTGTGAGTAATGTTTTTGCGTTCATGTCTGTCTTTATATTATATATGTGTAACAATTCATTCGATTTGAATTTCGGTGCAAAGGTACGGCCTTTCTCTTTCTTGCAGAATCCCGATGGTGTGGTATTCTTCTACCCTGAAAATGGTAGAAATTTCTGGCCGCACATTCTCGTCAGCCTGTCGGGTCACCAACCCACTATGCATGGCGATTCTGGGGGGCTTCCACAACCTCAAAAGGGGTGTGAGTCACACCTATGCCATAGGTCTGAGTCACACCTGTACCATAGGTCTGAGTCACACCCCTTTTGCCTTCTCTCGCTCAGAAAAGGATGGTCATTAAGTTTTTTCTGTCAGACGGCCTGCCGGTGGATAATTTTACTAAATTCAATGCGCTTTCTTGGCAAAAGCATCTTGGCGGCGTACCTTTGCACTCGAAAATTCAGGACACGACAAACGATTGGACTCATGGACAAAAAACGCATCATCATAGCAGACAATCAAGACATCACACGGCTGGGACTGAAGGCACTGGCGCGTATGGCTCTGAAAGACGTGGAGGGGCTGGAGGTGAAGGAACTGGCGCACAGGGCGGAACTGATTGCCGACCTGAAGGAGTGGCCCGAGGCAGTGGTGGTGATTGACTACACGCTCTTCGACCTGGGCGGTCCCGACGAACTGCTGAATCTGGCCGAACGCTTCCCCTTTGTGCAGTGGGTGCTTTTTTCGGCTGAACTGACAGAAGGGCTTATCAGGCGGCTGAGTGTGGAGCAGCAGTTCAGCATGGTGCTGAAGGACGATTCGGCACAGGAAATCATCACGGCGCTGAAGTGTGCCATCACGGGTGTGCGCTTCCTCTGCCATCAGGTGACCAACTTGCTGCTTGCTCCGCCGCCTCAACTCTCGCCGCTGGAGCGCGACCAACTGACGGCTGCAGAGAAGGAGGTGCTGAGGCTCATCGCCTTGGGCAGGTCGGTGAAGGAGATTGCGGCTGAACGCAATTCGAGCATCCACACTATCACGACGCACAAGAAGAATATCTTCAGGAAAATCAATGTGAACACCATCTATGAGGCCACGAAGTATGCTCTGAGGGCTGGACTGGTGGAGATGGTGGAATATTATATATAGTAAAGTGAAAAGTGAAAAACTAAAAGTTTAAGTTACCTTTCCCCTTGATGGCATACATCCCGAATGGAGGATACTTTTACTTTTAACTTTTAGTTTTTAACTTTTAACTTATAAAAACGGTACGGACAATGAAAAAATCGACGATAGCGATTCAGACAAGATACCCTCTCCCTGATGCCTATGGGGCAGTGGGAATGCCGGTGTATCACACGGCGGCCTATGAGTTTGCTTCGGCCAAGGAGATGGCTGATGCTTTCTGTGGCCGTTCGGCTGCACCCAGTTATTCGAGGGTGACGAACCCGACGGTGACGCATCTGGAGGACAGGGTGAAGGCTCTGACGGGTGCGAACAATGTGTTTGCTTTCTGTTCGGGCATGGCTGCTATCACCAACGCACTGTTGGCGGTGACGGAACAGGGACAGAATATCGTCACCTCACGCCATTTGTTCGGCAACACGGTGGGACTTATCAACCGCACGTTAGCACGACTTGGGGTGGAAGGGCGTTTTGTAGATTTACTTGACCTTGATGCTGTGCGCCAGGCTGTGGATGAACGGACGGCTTGCATCTTTCTGGAAATCATCACTAACCCGCAGATGGAGGTGGCTGACCTCAGGGCACTGGCCGAGATAGCCCATCAGCGTGGCATCCCCCTCATTGCCGACACGACCATCATCCCCTTCACTCAGTTCAGTGCCAAGGCTTTGGGGGTGGATATGGAGGTGGTGAGCAGCACGAAGTACATCTCTGGCGGTGCCACCTCGCTGGGTGGTCTGCTGATAGACTATGGGGCTTTTCCGCAGATGGCGCAACGCATCCGTGCCGAACTGCTCTACAATCTGGGCAGTTACATGGCTCCTCATGCGGCCTACATGCAGACCTTGGGACTGGAAACCCTCGATGCCCGCTATCGGGTGCAGGCACAGAATGCGCTGGACTTGGCTCGGCGACTGGTTGATGTGCCGCGGATTGTGCAGACGAATTATGTGGGGCTGGAGACGAATCCTTTCTACACCTTGGCACAGAAGCAGTTCGGTCCTACGGCTGGGGCTATGCTCACCATCGACCTGAGCGACAAGCAGGCTTGTTTCCACTTCATCGACCACTTGCGGCTGGTGCGGCGTGTAACGAATCTGTTTGACAACAAGACTCTGGCCATCCATCCCTACAGCACTATCTTCGGCCCCTTCAGCCGCAGTCAGAAACTGGCGATGGATGTGCGCGACACGACTATCCGGCTCTCGGTGGGACTGGAGGATGTGGACGACATCTATGAGGATATTGTGCAGGCTCTACCATAAAAGTGGTAGCAGAATGCCACAGAGAGGGGATTGTGCGGCGGATGGAAAACAACGAACTTTGCATCGGAAAATAGGTGTTGATAATTGTAAAATCGCCCAGCGCATGGGCTGGCAAAAAACTTTATGTAACTATGGCAAAGAAAATCGCAAGCAGTCTGGTGGAACTGATTGGAAAGACACCGCTGCTGGAACTATCGAAGACCGAGAAGAACGAACGCCTCAGGGCACGGGTGTTGGCTAAGTTGGAATACCTGAACCCCGGACGCAGCGTGAAAGACCGTGTGGGCTTGGCACTCATCGAGAAGGCTGAGCGTGAGGGTGTGCTCACCAAGAACACGGTCATCATCGAACCGACCAGTGGCAACACGGGTGTGGGACTGGCACTGGTGGCCGCACAGCGTGGCTACAAACTCGTCTTGACCATGCCCGACAGCATGAGTGTGGAACGCCGGACACTGCTCCGCAGTCTTGGCGCACGTCTGGTGCTCACTCCTGCCCATGAGGGTATGCCTGGAGCCATCCGCAAGGCTCAGGAACTGGCTGCCGAGACAGGAGGGTTCATTCCGCAGCAGTTCGACAATGAGGCCAATCCGCAGATTCACCGCATGACGACAGCCAAGGAGATTTGGGCTGATACGGATGGAAAGGTGGATATCTTTGTGGCTGGGGTGGGCACGGGCGGCACCATCACAGGTGTGGGCGAGGTGCTGAAGGGCCTCAATCCGAAGGTGAAGGTGGTGGCTGTGGAGCCGAAGGATTCTCCTGTGTTGTCGGGGGGCAAACCTGGCCCCCACAAGTTGCAGGGTATCGGGGCTGGCTTCACTCCTAAGGTGCTGAACACAGGGGTGTATGACGAAATCTTCCGTGTGAAGAATGAGGATGCCTTTGCCGCAGCCCGCCGTCTGGCCAAGGTTGAGGGGGTGTTGGTGGGCATCAGCAGTGGTGCTGCCGCTCATGCTGCCATCGAGATTGCCAAACGTCCCGAGAATGCAGGTAAGACCATCGTGGTGCTGTTGCCTGACACGGGAGAACGATACTTGAGCACGGCACTTTTCTCGGATAATTGATGATTGGAAAAACAAGCCGCATGGCTTCATTGTTAATTATTCATTGTTCATTAAAAATCGCCCAGCGCATGGGCTGGCAAAAAACTTCATAAAAAATGGCAAAGATTATTGTAAACGGAGAAGCACAGGAGGTGCAACTCCCTGCCACTGTGGCAGACTTGATTAGGGAGAACAATGTGGCACAACCCGACATGGTGAGTGTGCAAGTGAACGAAGAGTTCGTGGATCGTGAAGAGTTCGGCACCCTTCAACTGAACGTGGGTGACGAGGTGGATTTCCTGTACTTCATGGGAGGAGGTGCTTATGTTTGATTTCACCGAAGAAGAACTGAACCGCTATTCGCGCCATATCCTCTTGCAGGACGTGGGCGTGGAAGGACAGGAAAAGATAAGAGAGGGCCGTGTGCTCATTGTGGGTGCAGGCGGACTGGGTGCCCCTGTGGCAATGTATTTGGCAGCGGCTGGTGTGGGCACCATCGGCATTGTGGATGGCGATGTGGTGGATTTGAGCAACTTGCAACGACAGATCATCCACACCACGCCCGATGTGGATAAGTGGAAGGTGGAGTCGGCCAAGGAGACCATCAATGCCATCAATCCACACGTGAAAGTGGAAACCCACCGTGAGTTCTTGATGGCAGACAATGCCCTCGACATCATAAAAGAATATGACTTCATCGTCGATGGCACAGACAACTTCCCCGTCAAGTTTCTCATCAACGATGCCTGTGTGATGGCTGGCAAACCGTTCAGCCACGGTGGCATCCTGCGCTTTAAGGGACAGACATTCACGCATGTGCCAGGCTCGGCTTGCTACCGCTGCATGTTCAAGAGTCCTCCACCGCCAGGTGCAGTGCCTACGTGCAGTCAGGCAGGGGTGTTGGGTGCCATTGCCGGTATGCTGGGTACGATTCAGGCGGCTGAAACACTGAAGTATCTGACGGGAGTGGGTGAACTGCTGACCAACAAACTGCTCACCTTCAACGCCAAGACGATGGACTTCCGGAAGATAAGCGTGAAGAAGACCGACAAGTGCCCCATCTGTGGCACGAACCCTACGGTGACGAAACTGATTGATTACGAACAGGCTGCTTGCGACCTGCATAAATAGACTCTCTCCCTGTGAGGGGTGGTTTCTAAAACAGATATAATAAAGATAGTGTATGGAACAAAATAGTACGACAGGCATCCCGTTCCCTCCCTCGCAGGGAGGGCAGGGGGAGGGTCTTCAGAAGAAACTCTCATTGATTGCTTTTTCGGGCGACTTTGACAAACTCACGGCGGTGTTCACACTCGCCACGGGGGCTGCTGCAGTGGGCTACGAAGTGAACATCTTCTTCACCTTCTGGGGCTTGGATGCCATCAAGCAGAGGCGTGGCAGAAGTTTCATCGGGGGCAACTGGCTCACCAAAATCTTCGGCTTCATGATGGGCGGTCTGAGCGTGGCACCCAACAGCAAGTTCAACTTCTTGGGTATCGGCCCTCAGATTTTCCGGCACTTGATGCGGAAGAACAACGTGGCCACCCTCGAAGAACTGGTGGATGCCGCCAATGCGCTTGGCGTGAACCTCTATGCTTGTGAGATGGCGATGCACGTGCTTGGACTGGAGAAGAAGGACTTCATCCACGAAGTGAAGGACGTGCTCGGCGTAGCCACCTTCCTGCAAATCAGCGAAGGAGGAAGAACCTTGTTTATATAAATGAATAGAAAAACCAGGAAGTCATAGAATTTATAGAATGGCTAGAAAAACTAGAGATTCTAGAAATTCTAGATAATTACCAAAAACAAAAAACAATGGCAACACACACACTTGACATCACCAAAGAGCATTGTCCCATGACTTTCGTGAAGACAAAACTTAAACTGGCGCAGATTGCGGCTGGTGACACACTTGAGGTTCTCTTGACCGAAGGTGAACCTTTAGAGAATGTGCCTCGTTCGGCAACGGAACAGGGCTATAACGTCCTTTCGGTGGAACACGTGGAGGGTAATGTACACAAAGTAACGATACAAAAATGAGCGTAACCATCACAGAAACGGCCTATCAGTCCATCTTGGCACAGGCACGGAAGGATGCACCTGTGGAGTCGTGCGGCTACTTGTTGGGTCCCGACAAGGAAACCGCCACGGAGAACTTCCCGATGACGAACATAGACCACTCGGAGGAACACTTCAGTTTCGACCCCAAAGAGCAGTTTGCCGCCGTGAAGTATGCCCGCAAAAACGGTCTCCACATCGTCGGCAACTGGCATAGCCATCCTGCCTCACCCTCGCGCCCGTCGGAGGAGGACAAGCGACTGGCCTACGCCCCCAATATCCTCTACTTCATCCTCTCGCTAGCGGCAGAAGAGCCTGTGCTCAATGCTTTCCGCATTGAAGATGGTGAAGTGAAAGAAAAGCATGCACTTAGATAACAAACTCATTAATAACCCAACAAAAAAACAACCAAACACATGGCAGACAACAACATTCAGCGCAGCATTACGACTGCAACGGCTCGCAAACTGGCGAACACAACCAAAACGCCCCCTCAGATGGGCAGTATCACACCGAGACTTCTTCTCAAACTTCTTCCTTGGACTCAGGTGGAGAGTGGCACCTATCGTGTCAATCGTACTAAAGTAGAACTGAAAAAGGCTGAACGCATAGAGATTCAGTACTACAATGGGGTGCCGAGTTTCACGGCGAAGAACCTCCGTGCCATCCCGCTCTTCCAGAACATCGACGGGGAGATTGTGTCGAGACTGGCTCGCAACTTTGTTCCTGTGGAGGTGGCTCGTAGCAAGAACCTCGTCACGCAAGGCAAGGACAAACAGCGGTTCTTCATTGTGGCCAGCGGTCAGGCTGAGGTCATCAGCACTGGCACTCATGGGGAGGAATTGCGCATTGCTCTCTTGGGAGCAGGCGAGTATTTTGGCGAGGCCGACTTGCTCAGTGCTGCCGACTCGACTGTCAGTGTCCGTTCGTTGACGGACTCTGTATTCTTGGTGCTCGACACGCCTGTGCTGGAGTCGCTCATTGAGGAGATTCCCGACTTCCGCAGCCAGTTCAACAATGCTGTGGATAAGCAACTGCGCCTCAAAGCCACGGTGAACGAGCATGGCGAGAAACACATCGACCTTGTGAGTGGCCATGAGGAAGACAACGTCATCCCCGAAACCTACATCGACTACGAGGAGAATCCTACCGAATACTCGCTCAACACCTTGCAGACTGTGGTGAGAGTTCACACTCGTGTGAGCGACCTCTACAATGCACCTTACAACCAACTTGAGCAGCAGTTGCGTCTAAGCATCGAGAGCATCAAGGAGCGTCAGGAGTGGGAACTCATCAACAACAAGAAGTTTGGTCTGCTGGCTCAGGCTGCTCCTGGCTACAAGGTGAGTGCGCGCTATGGAGCACCTACACCTGATGATCTGGACGAATTACTTTCTCTCGTATGGAAAGAGCCGGCCTTCTTCATTGCCAATCCACGTGCCATCGCTGCCTTCGAACGTGAATGCACATGGCGAGGTGTGCCTCCTGTGGCGATTGACCTCTTCGGTACGAAGGTCATCACTTGGCGAGGTGTGCCCATTATCCCATCGGACAAGGTGGAAGTGAAGGGCCAGTATCTGACCAACCGTGGCGTAGGCACCACCGACATCATCTTGGTGCGTGTGGGCGAGAAAGAGCAGGGCGTGGTTGGTCTGCATCAGGCTGGCATCCCCGGTGAGATTGCTCCAAGCCTTTCTGCACGTCTGATGGGGCTTGACCAGTATGGTGTGGCAAGTTACTTGCTCACCAAATACTTCAGCCTTGCCTCACTCACCGACGATGCCATCGCCGTTCTGGAGAACGTGGAGGTAGGTTACTACCATGATTACCAGCACAGAAACAAAATTGAGAAATGATAAGTCTGAACGAATTAGATAATTTCCACTTTGACCTTCCGAGTCGGGAAACAGCCCCACAGGTGGCTGTCCCTGCAGGAGGGTGGGGTGACGTGCCGCTGGTGGGCAGTGTGGAGGATGCTCCTCAGATAGGAAGCCTTTCTCCTGCCGACACGGAACTGTTCAAAGGGGTCATTGCCAAATACTTTGCGGAGGACATCTCTTCCTATAAGGATCCTTCCCGTATCGTCTCTTCTGATGGCGACGACGTGGCTCCTTCAGAACGGCGTTGTCTGCTGAAAGACAATGGCTTTGGCATCGGCATTCCCGAAACAGAGATTGTGAAGAATCTTCAGTATGAGGAGGTGGACACGCTCAACCAGGACGAGATTCGCAAGCAATTCCCCATTCTGCAGCAGAAGGTGAATGGCCACGACCTCGTGTGGTTCGACAACGGAGCCACCACTCAGAAACCTCTGCGGGTGATTGATGGTCTGAGCCACTTCTACAAGACCGACTACTCGAACATCCATCGTGGTGCACACACTTTGGCAGCTCGCTCGACCGACCAATATGAGGCGGCTCGTGAAAAGGTGGCACGGTTCATCAATGCCCCGTCGAAGGAGAACATCCTCTTCGTGCGTGGCACCACCGAGGGCATCAACCTCGTGGCGCAGACGTTCGGCAAGAAGTTTCTGGAGCCAGGCGACAATGTTATCGTCTCCACCCTCGACCACCATGCCAACATCGTGCCGTGGCAGCAGATGTGCAAAGAGCGGAAGGCTGAACTCCGTGCTATCCCCATCAACAAGAATGGTGACCTCATCCTCAGCGAACTGGAGCGGCTCATCACCCCACGGACAAAGTTCGTGAGTGTGGGGCATGTGAATAACACTTTCGGCACTATCAACGATGTGGAGTCCATCATCCGCACGGCGCATGCAAGGGGCATCCCCGTACTCATCGACGGAGCCCAGAGCATCGCCCACACCAAGGTGGATGTCCAGCGGCTCGACTGCGACTTCTTTGTCTTCTCTGGACACAAGATTTACGGGCCTTCAGGCATCGGTGCTGTCTATGGCAAGAAGGAGTGGCTGGAACAGTTGCCCCCTTGGCAAGGTGGAGGCAACATGATAAAGGATGTGACCATCGAACACACCGAGTTCAACGTGCCGCCAGCACGATTCGAGGCTGGCACACCCAACATCGCCGATGCCATCGGCTTGGGCTATGCACTCGACTTTGTGCAGAGCGTGGGCATCCATCGCATCGAGCGTCACGAACACGAACTGACCGAGTATGCACGGGAACAAATCGCCCGCATTCCTGGCATTACCATCATGGGCAACCCCAAGAAAAGGGTGAGTGTCATCTCGCTCGACATACCAGGCATTCCAGCCCCACAGGTGGGACAGTTGCTCGACAAGGAGGGTATCGCCGTGCGAGCCGGTCACCACTGTGCCCAGCCTGCCCTCCGTGCCCTTGGCTACGAGATGTCTGTGCGGCCTACCTTTGCTGTCTATAACACAAAGGAAGAGATAGACCGTCTGGTCGTGGCACTTCAGAATATAGTAACCCATGGACAGAGAGGCTAAGTAGTCTCTCTCGTCCATGGGTTTGGATGATGAAGTTTTTTGTCCGCCCCGTGCTGTCTGTGAAGATAGCATGGGGCTTTTTTTGTTTCAATTCATTTTCTGAATGAGTTTCATTCCTCTTCGGATGGCTTCCTCGTTCATGGGAATGAGTTTGTGGTGGCGTTCGGGCAGCGCCTTGTGGAGACCCTTCACCACGTCTTCCACGGTGGCGATGGGGCGTACCTTGAGGTAGCCGCCGAGAACGAGCATGTTGAACACCTTGGAGTTGCCTGTGCGGGCAGCCTCTTCCATCGCGTCGATGCGATACACGTTGATGTCGTCGCGCTTGGGCGGCTGGATGATGGAGTGTCCGTCGTAGATGATGGTGCCGCCGGGCTTCACCTGTGGCTCGAACTTCTCCAGAGAGGGCTGGTTGAGCACGATGGCGGTGTCATAGGCACTGACGATAGGGGAGGACACCACGTTGTCACTGACAATGACGGTCACGTTGGCAGTGCCGCCACGCTGTTCGGGACCGTAGGCGGGCATCCAACTCACTTCTTTGCCTTCCATGATGCCAGCGTAGGCAAGTATCTTGCCCATGGAGAGGACACCCTGTCCTCCAAAACCTGATATGATGATTTCTTCAGTCATAGTTGTAAACAATTAGGAATGAGGAATTAGGAATGAGGAATTGAATGTGAGACAATCCGAATGGCAAGTTTCCATTCCTAATTCCTCATTTCTAATTCCTAATTATTCTATCGTATTCTTCAAGTCGCCAAGTGGATAGTAGGGGAACATGTTGTCCACCATCCACTGGTTGGCCTGCTCGGGAGTCATCTTCCAGCCAGAGGCACAAGTGGAGACAATCTCCACCAGCGAGGTTCCCCGCTTGTTCATCGAGTTCTCAAATGCCTGACGGATGGCCTTCTTGGCCTTGCGGATGTTGGCCACCGTGTTCACCGCCTGACGGGTCACGTAGCAGGTGCCTTCGAGGTTCACGGCCAAGTCGGTGATGTGGAGCGGGTATCCGTGCAGGTCAGCCTGACGACCGTAGGGGCAGGTGGCAGTCTTCATGCCCATCAGGGTGGTGGGGGCCATCTGACCGCCTGTCATACCATAGATGGCGTTGTTGATGAAAATCATGGCGATGTTCTCGCCACGGTTCAAGGCATGGATGGTTTCGCCCGTGCCGATGCAGGCCATGTCGCCGTCGCCCTGATAGGTGAAGACGAGTTTGTTGGGCCAGAGTCGTTTGATGGCAGATGCACAGGCCGGGGCACGTCCGTGGCTGGCCTCAATCCAATCGACATCCACATAGCGGTAGGCAAACACGGCACAGCCCACTGGGCAGATGGCAATGGTGTCTTCCTCCATGCCCATCTCCTCGATGATTTCGGCCACCAGTTTATGAACCACACCATGACTGCAGCCGGGGCAGTAGTGCATCGGTGTCTCGTTCATCAACGTCGGTTTGCCGTAGATTCTATTTTCGGGAATAATTAGTTCTTCGCGTGTCATAAAGACCCCCTCCCCGCTCCCCCTGTGAGGGGGAGAGTAGAATGTTAGTGGGGAGGATTCTACTGCTTGTTTTTTTATTTGATGGGTGACCGCTCCCTCCCTCGCAGGGAGGGTGAGGGGAGGGTCTGCTTCACTTCATCCAATAGCCCTTCGGCCAGTTTGTACTCATTCTTTCGCGGGCCATGCGCTTGAAGTCCTCCACAATTTCCATAGGCGAGGACACCATGCCGCCCGAGCGTCCAGAGTGGAACACGGTGGCTTGGCCTTCGGTGGCAAGACGCACGTCGTTAATCATCTGACCCTCACACTGTTCCACACAGAGGATGCTCTTGATGCGCTCAGAGAGTTGGCTGATGATTTTGTTGGGGAAAGGCCACAGGGTCTTGGGACGCAGCATGCCAATCTTCACACCCGCCTCGCGGAGCAAGTCGATGGCTTTCATGCTGATACGCGACGAGATGCCGTAAGCCACGATGAGGTATTCCGTGTCGTCATCCACCTGGTAGAGTTCATAATCCACCTCCTCGGCCTCCACCTGACGATACTTGGCAGCCATCTTCTGGTTGCGTTCCTCCATCACGGCAGGGTCGAACTCCAGTGTGGACATGAAGTTATACTTCCTGTTCTTCAGGCCAATACCGTTCGTGGCCCAAGGACACTGCTTCGCAATCTCCTCGTCGGTGCGGCGTGGACGATAGGGTGGGAGTTCCACCTTCTCCATCATCTGACCCAGCACACCGTCCGACAGCACGATGACAGGCATACGCCACTTGAACGTCAGTTCGGCAGCCTTGCCCATGCAGTCGCACATCTCCTGCACACTGTTGGGGGCCAGCACGATGGTGTTGTAGTCGCCATTGCCGCCGCCATACACAGCCTGATAGTAGTCGGCCTGACCTGGCTGGATGGTGCCGAGGCCCGGACCGCCACGACCCACACTCACAATCACGCCCGGCAGTTCGTTACCAGCCATGTAACTCAATCCCTCCTGCATCAGCGCAATGCCAGGCGAAGAACTGGAAGTGAACGCCAGTTTGCCCGTGCAGCCTGCGCCATACAGCATATTGATAGATGCCAACTCGCTCTCAGCCTGCAACACCACCATGCCGGTGGTCTCCCAAGGCTTGTCGGCGGCCAGAGTCTCCAACACTTCACTCTGGGGGGTGATTGGATAGCCAAAAAAGCCGTCGTAGCCATAGCGGATAGCAGCCTTCGCAATCACCTCGTTGCCTTTCAGCAACACGATGTCTTTGTGTTCATTGTCCATTCTTTACTCCTCCTTTTTTCTATAGACAGTGATGCAACCGTCGGGGCATACGATGGCGCAACTGGTGCAGCCATTGCACTTCTCCCAGTCCGTCTGCTGGGCATAGTTGTAGCCCTTGTGGTTGACGGTGCTGCTCAGTGTGACAAGATGTAATGGACATGCTATCGTGCAGAGGTTGCAGCCTTTGCAACGCTCGATGTCAACCACGATAGCGCCTCTCATTTTTGCCATATAGTTCTATTTATGGATTATATTGGTCTTTGTTGTAAAACTCCACGATGCTCATCGTCATGCGGCGCAACTCCACCGCTTCCGACGTGGGGTTCAGCCGGATAGCCTCGGCGTAAGAGTCAAGACAAGTCTTCCAGTCCATCCGTGCATACGCCTCCTTCCCTTGTGCTATCCATTCTGCCTCAGTCATTTGCCAGCCTTCTTTGCGTCGTTCTCACGAATCTCCACACGGCGAATCTTGCCCGAATGCGTCTTGGGCAGTTCATCCACAAACTCCACCACACGGGGATACTTGTAGGGGGCCGTGGTCCTCTTCACGTGGTCTTGCAGTTCCTTCACCAGTGCCTCGCCAGCCTTATCCTTCCACTCCTTGCCCAGCACGATGGTCGCCTTCACCACCATGCCGCGAATGTCGTCGGGCACACCCGTGATGGCACACTCCACCACGGCAGGGTGGGTCATCAGCGCGCTCTCCACCTCGAAGGGGCCAATCCTGTAGCCACTCGACTTAATCACATCGTCGGCTCTGCCCACAAACCAGAAGTAACCGTCCTCATCCTTGTAGGCCAGGTCGCCCGTGAAGTAGAAGCCATCGTGCCAAGCCTTGTTGGTGGCCTCGGGGTTGCGGTAGTACTCCACACACAGGCCGATAGGCTTCTTGCGGTCGGTGCGGATGGCTATCTGCCCCTCCTCGCCCACCTTGGCCTCCGTCAGGTCGTTCTTCAGCAGGTGAATCTCATATTGTGGCATGGGCTTCCCCATTGCTCCGGGCTTGGGAGTCATCCAGGGCGTGGTGCCGATGAGGCAGGTGCCCTCGCTCTGTCCGTAACCCTCGCGAATCTCCAGACCCGTGATTTCCTTAAACTTGTCAAACACCGCCGAGTTCAGTGCCTCGCCAGCCGTCGTCACATGCTCCAGCGAACTGAGGTCGAAGCGGCTCAGGTCTTCCCGAATCATGAAACGGTAAATCGTCGGAGGTGCACAGAAACTGGTGATGCGATATTGTCCCACCTTCTCCAGAATGTCGGCAGCGTGGAACTTCTCGTGGTCATAGACAAACAGTGTCGCGCCGGCAATCCACTGGCCATACATCTTTCCCCATGTCGCCTTGGCCCAGCCCGTGTCGGCCACCGTCAGGTGCAGGCTCCCCATGTGCAGGTCGTGCCAGTAGGCACCCGTGCCGATGTGGCCCAGTGGGTAGGTGTGGTCGTGGATGGCCATCTTGGGCTGTCCGTTGGTGCCAGAAGTGAAGTACATGAGCAGGTAGTCCGACGACTTCGTCACACGCTTGCCCCGATACTCCTCAGCCACCCTCACGCCAGCCTTGAAGTCGTCCCAGCCATCCGGCACCTTGGGGCCGATGCTGATGCGGTGCTTCACAGCCGGCCATTCGGCGTATGCCTCATCCACATGGCGCAGAATCTCCTCGTCGCCAGTGGCCACGATGGCCTTCACGCCGGCAGCCTTCCAGCGATAGACAATGTCCTTCTTCGTGAGCAGAAACGATGCCGGGATGGCCACTGCACCAATCTTGTGCAGAGCCAGCATGGTGAGCCAGAACTGGTAGCGGCGTTTCATGATGAGCATCACGAAATCGCCCTTCTTGATGCCCAGCGAGAGCAGATAACTGGTCACCTTGTTCGACTCGCGCCGGATGTCGGCAAAGGTGAATCGGCGTTCTATCCCCTTGTCGTTGCACCACAGCAGCGCCAAGCGGTCGGGTGTCTCCTCGGCCCACACGTCCATCACGTCGTAGGCAAAGTTAAAGTTTTCGGGTATGACAAACTCGAAGTTTTTCTCGAAATCCTCTTGTGAAGTGAAGGTTGACTGTTTCAGGAACCTGTCAAGCATCGTATTGGTCTTTTTCTCCATTTCTTTCTGCTAAAAAAATGCACACTCTATGTCTGGAGTGCGGCTTTTCGGGTTCAAAATTACCAACAAAATGCGGTCTGGACAAATAAAAAAGCCATAAAAATGAGCCTTTTACACACATCTTCTCCGAGTGTGTAAAAATGGGGAATAAAAAATGCACACCTCAAAAAAAGGTGTGCAAAAAGGTTCTTTTTTGTCCAAAGAGAACAAGATATCCTTCCTATATAACAATGTGGCCAACTAAAAGTGCAGGTTTCGCAGGGTGCGGTTCTGGTAGAAGACCGTGTGCAGCGGCACGGTGAAAGTGACCGACGTGCCCACGCCGGGAGTGCTCTCCACCTTGATGGTGCCGTTCCACAGGGCAACCATCCCCTTCACCACGCTCATGCCCAGTCCCGTGCCGGGAATGAAGGCATCGCCCTTGTAGAAACGTTCGTAGATGCGGCCCAGCACCTCGGGCGGCATGCCCCTTCCCGTGTCGGTGATGGTGATGACAGCATGCTCGCTGCTCTTGTGGCAATACACATCTATGCTCCCATGCTCCGTGTGCTTGCACGAGTTGTCCAGAATCTGCCTCACCACCAGCGCAATCTTCTCCTCGTCGCCATGCAGGATGATGGGCACCTCCGTGTGGTGATAGACCATCTCCACATTTGCCTTCCGCATGGGCTTGGCCTCCTCCACCGTCCGTTCCAGCAGGTTGTTGATATCGACCAGGTTGCGGCGAAGTTCCACCTCGTTCGCCTCCAGTTTCGACAGTTCAATCACGTCGTCGATGATTTGCAGCAGGGCCGAACCGCTCGACTGCACCGCACCCAGACACTGCATCCGCTCCTCCAGCGTCTCGCTGTGGGCCATGATGGTGGAGAAACCGAGAATGGCGTTCAGCGGTGTGCGGAACTCGTGCGACATGTTCGACAAGAAGTTGGTCTTAATCATGTTGGCCTGCTCCGCCTTCCGTCGAGCCATCTGCATCGCCTGCTCCGCCTCCTTGCGCGCCTGAATGATGGTGGCACACCCCACCGCCTTCACGGTGATGCCGTTCAGGTCAGTCTCCTTTGCCACAATGTGTACCTCCATCCACAAGGGGGGCATCTTCTCCCCCATGCGAATCTGCACCTCAAGGGTGACACGTGTGATGATGCCGTTCCTCACGCGGCTGTATATCTCCAGCATCTCATCCTGGTGCTGAGGCTCCACCATCTCGACAAATTTCTCAAAACTTTGTTCGTGGATGATATCCCCCTTCACATACTTCGGGTCGAGGTATGCACGATTAGACGTGATGACGTTGCTGCGGAAGTCAAAAACCCACGGAATGATGTTGAGCGATTGCAACACCTCCCCCATGTGATTCTCCGAAAAGAAGTTTTGTAGCCGTCTCATTCAAGTAGCAAATAGTAATAGTCGTTTGCAAAGATAGTGAAAAAAGAGAGTACAAAAAGAAAAAAAGATGAAAAACTTTTGGTTTCGGCTCAAATACTTCATCTTTTTCGGCCACGAAATGCTTGGTTGTTAGTTTTTTCCCTAATTTTGCAGCATGAAACGACTCATCGCGCTCCTGAAAGACAAGCCACGGCTCTACAACATCGTGGCCAACTCCGACACCCCCGCCGGCAAGGCTTTCGACATAGCCATCATGGTGGCCATCGTCCTCAGCCTCGTCGTGGCCTTCGTCGAGACCAAGCCCCAGGTGGTGGGACACTTCAAACTGGCACTCACCATCCTCGAGTATGTCCTCACCTTCTTCTTCACCATCGAGTACATCCTCCGCCTCTACTGCGCCCCCAGCCGCCGCGAATACGCCCTGAGTTTCTTCGGCATCATCGACCTCCTGGCCACACTGCCGCTCTACCTCTCCTTCATCCCCTACATGGCCAGCGCGCGTTATTTCTTCATCCTCCGTACCTTCCGGCTCATCCGCATCTTCCGCGTGCTCCGCCTCTTCACCTTCATCAACGAAGGCTACCTCCTCATGCAGAGCATACGGCTCAGCCTCAAGAAAATCGCCGTCTATTTCCTCTTCGTTCTCATCCTCGTCACCATCCTCGGAACCCTCATGTTCATCGTCGAAGGCGGACAGCCTGGCACCCAGTTCACCGACATCGGCACCAGTATCTACTGGGCCATCGTCACCCTCACCACCGTGGGCTATGGCGACATCACCCCCGTCACCCTCCTCGGACGCTTCCTCTCCGGCATCGTCATGATTCTGGGCTACACCATCATCGCCGTGCCCACAGGCATCGTCTCCGCCACCATGATAGACACCACCCAGCGCAAGGGAAAGAAAGGACGGTGCCCACGATGCAACGAAAAGACCGACCTCAAAGCCAACTACTGCCAGCACTGTGGAGAAAGACTATAAAGACCCTCTCTGTCCTGCGGACATCTCCCCCATAATGGGGAGAGCCATCTGGCTCGTCCGCCCATTGAAAACATCCAGCACGGTCTCCCTCCCCATTACGGAGGAGGACCGGGGAGAGGGTCTTCTCATTTTAGACAATCTCGATGCCATCACCGCAGAGGAATTGGAAGCAGCCATCGCCTCCCTTCCCCCATGGCGGCGCGAGAAAGCCCTCCGCTTCAAGCATCGGCAGGGACGTCTCGAATGCGCCTTCGCCTATCTGCTCCTCTGCCAGGCCCTCCGCGAAGTCTATGGCATCACCCAACAGCCCTCCTTCTCCCTCGGCCCCCACGACAAACCCTCCCTCCTCCTTCCGCAAAGCGGTTTCCCCGCTTTGTCCTCTCCCTCCTCCTCCCCCCTTGGCGAGATAAGCGAGGGGCCTCACTTCAACCTGAGCCACTGCCGGCAAGCCATCGCCTGCGTCGTTTCCGACCATCCCGTCGGAGTCGATGTCGAGAGCATCGGTCGCTACAGCGAGTCCTTAGCCCGCCATGTGCTCTGCGATGCCGAACTCGAAGCCGTGCATCGCGACCCCGACCCCCAACTGGCCTTCACCCGCCTCTGGACACAGAAAGAAGCCCTCGTCAAACTCACCGGGCGCGGCATCGACGACGACCTCCCAACCCTTCTCCTTAAATATAATAATGTGTCGTTCCACACCCAGGCATATCCCGCCAAAGGCTATGTAGTCACCGTGGCAATGTGGCGTTAATCTCACACCGAACCCACGTTAAAAGAAAAACGTACCCCTCGGCTACGGCATGCCGTAGCCGAGGGGTACGCCACTTCGTAGCCGAGGGGTACGGTGAATCACAGCAAATCAGGACAGCCCCTCGATGAGCCCATCCACAATATCGATACGCTCCGCCTGAGGCGACCTCGACAGGCCCGGCATGCGCATGATGTCGCCGGCAATGGCCACAATCATCTCGCTGCCCGAATTGATGACCAAGTCGCGGATGTGGACCGTGAAGCCCGTGGGGCAGCCGTAGAGGTCCTTGTCGGCAGAGAACGAATACTGAGTCTTGGCAATGCAGACAGGGTAGTGGGACAGGCCCATCTTCTCGATGCGCAGCAGAGCGCGTTCGGCAGGCTTGCCATACGTCACGTGGGCCGCTCCGTAGATGCGCTGCGCCACCTTCTCAATCTTCGTCTTGATGGGGTCAGAATCGTCGTAAGTCAAGGTGAGCGGTCCCGACGGATGCCGCTCGATGGTATCGACCACCACCTGAGCCAACTCCTTCGCACCCTCGCCGCCCTCGAGGAAAGCATTGTTCACCGCAAAGCCCACACCAATCTCCTCGCAGTGGCGGCGCACAGCAGCCAGTTCCTCGTCGGTGTCGGTGGCATAGCGGTTGAACGCCACCACCACGCTCTGACCGAAACTCTGCATGTTGCGGATGTGGCGGTCCAGGTTCTCACAGCCCTTCAGCAAGCCCTCCATGTTCGGCTCCTTGATAGCCTCCAGGGCCACCCCGCCGTGCATCTTCAGCCCCTGGGTGGTGGCCACAATCACAGTCAGTTTGGGCTGCAGACCGCTCTTGCGGCACTTGATGTTGAAAAACTTCTCGGCACCCAGGTCGGCACCGAAGCCAGCCTCCGTCACCACGTAGTCGCCAAACGTCATGGCCATGCGCGTGGCGATGACCGTGTTGCAGCCGTGGGCTATGTTGGCAAAGGGACCCCCATGCACAAAAGCCGGCGTCTGCTCGGTGGTCTGCACCAGATTCGGCTTGATGGCATCCATGAGCAGCACCGTGATGGCACCGCCCACCCCCATGTCCTTCACACGGAAGGGGGTGTCGTCCATCTTGATGCCCAGGATGATGTTGTCGATGCGGCGGCGCAAGTCGTCAAGGTCCGTAGCCAGACAGAGGATAGCCATAATCTCCGAGGCTGGCGTGATGTCAAACCCCGTCTCGGCAATCAGACCGTCGCTCTTGCTGCCCAGACCCGTCACCACAAAGCGGAGGTTGCGGTCGTTCACATCCAGCACACGCCTCCACAGCACCTCCTTCAGCGCAAAGCCCTCCTCGCGGTGCATGTAGATGTAGTTGTCGAGCAAGGCGGCAATCATGTTGTTGGCCGAAGTCACAGCATGGAAGTCGCCCGTGAAGTGGAGGTTAATCTTCTCCATGGGCAGCACCTGAGCATAGCCACCGCCGGCAGCGCCGCCCTTCACGCCGAAGCACGGACCCAGCGACGGCTCGCGCAGGGCGCACACCGCCTTCTTCCCCAGTTTGTTCAGGCCCAGGGCCAAGCCGATGCTCACCGTCGTCTTGCCGATGCCTGCCTTGGTGGGCGTGATGGCCGTCACCAGGATGAGGTTGCTCTGCGCCACCTTCTTTTCATCAATCAACTGGTTGGGCACCTTGGCAATGTGCTTGCCATACAGTTCCAACTCTTCCACGGGCACGTCAATCTGCCGTGCCACGTCCTCAATCGGTGCAAGTCTGCACTCGCGCGCTATTTCAATGTCTGTCTTCATAAGATGTCAGTGTGTTTTTTGTTCGATGTGCAAAGATACAAAAAAGGGGCAAAGCCTAAAAACTTTACCCCAATTATTTTGGTCAGTGACCGAACAACATGATTTTATCCAATGCCGTTTTTCCTTTTTCGCCGCAAGCGGCTTGTTTTTTCGGACAATAATTACCAA
>DGSP01000065.1:4450-8195 GCA_002393555.1 Prevotellaceae bacterium UBA4359 | reverse complement strand
GTAAAAATACATCCGAAATTTGAGTGAATTGTTAATTGTTAATTATCAACTGTCAACTATTTCAATTGTGTACCAGCGTACCAATCTCCTCGCCTTCCATCACCTTCTTCAGGTTGCCCACCACGTCCATGTTGAACACATAAATCGGAAGGTTGTTCTGCATGCACATCGCCGTGGCCGTGATGTCCATCACCTTCAGCCCCTGCGCAATCACATCGGCGTAGGTGATGTCGTGATACTTCGTGGCCGTCGGGTCTTTCTCTGGGTCAGCCGTATAGACACCATCCACACGAGTACCCTTCAGCATCACGTCGGCCTCAATCTCGATGCCCCGAAGCGAAGAGCCAGTGTCTGTCGTGAAATAAGGAGAGCCAGTGCCGGCACTCATGATGACCACCTCGCCCTGCTCCATTGCCTCAATCGCTTTCCACTTGCTGTAGAACTCGCCGATGGGTTCCATCCTGATGGCCGTCAGCACACGGTTCTTCTGGCCGATGGCACCCAGTGCACTCGACAATGCCAGCGAGTTGATGACCGTGGCACACATGCCCATCTGGTCGCCCTTCACACGGTCGAAGCCCTTCCCTGCCCCGCTCAGTCCGCGGAAGATGTTGCCGCCACCGATGACGATGCCAATCTGCACCCCCATCTCTGCTATCTCTTTAATTTGCTGGGCATACTGGTTCAGTCGCTCCACATTGATACCCTGCTTCTGTTCCCCTGCCAAACTCTCGCCCGAAAGTTTCAGCAGAATACGTTTGAATTTTGCCATAAAACTTAATCTCTTTTTATACAGTTTTTCACCTTTTTACCATAAAGCCACCTTGCCAACACTCCCCATATCCAGTGTGGCACGAATGCCCATCGAACGAAAGACCCTTGCCATCGTTGCAAATGTCAAGTTGTGTCCTTTCTCAATTCGAGAGACTTGAGCACGTTTCACTCCTATCATATCTCCCAACTGCTCTTGTGTCAAATGCTTAGAGAGTCTTGCCTTGCGGATTGCCTCTCCCATCAAGAAAGAATTCATTTCCGCTTCATAACCATCACGAATCGACGTACCTTTCTCGCCCAGCACCTTGTCAAGCGCCTCTTCTTCCGTATAAAATTTCATTGTTGCCATCTCTTCCTTATTCTTTTGAGTCAAAGTATTCCTTTCTTATTCTTTCAGCCTTCGCTATCTCTTTGGACGGAGTTTTTTGTGTCTTCTTGACAATGCCATGCGTTGTCAGCACCAAGGTATCCCCTTCCGTATCCCAAAAAGCAAATATGCGGTACTGTACACCATTATACAAAGTACGAAACTCCCAAATGTCTGACCCCTCCAATTTCTTAAAGAAAGCCTTATCTATCACATACTTGCTTCTATTGATGTTGTACATAATCTTTGCCTTTGCTTTATCACTCAATCCATTGAGAAATGATATCACTTCAGCCGAATAGACTATCTTAAATTTAGGAGCATCCATCACTTTCCTCATTTTTACGATGCAAAGATAAATGAAAGTTTCCACATATGTAACACTTTTTTCTTTTTTCTATCAATATTTTTCTTTTTATCATGCCAAACCAAGAAATAAACGAGAAGTGAAGAAGGTTTTGTGCGAAAAATGAGGGGAAAAGCATTTTTCTCATTTTTTTTCTTTATCTTTGCAACCGACTATACAACGTATTATACGTGTCGAGCATGAATTCACTTATAGAAATATCAAAAACGCAGGTTGTGATGGCTTTTGTGGCGACATGCATAGAAGCCACAGCCCGATTGCTGAATACCCCTTATCAAGAGGTGTATCAGCGAATGAAGAAGGTGGGGCTGATAGAGAATTACATTGTTCCTCACTATGAGACCTTGCACAGCGAAAGCCGAGAGAATGTGGCGGCGGGAATTGCTGAATGCCTAAAAGAATGGGAGGGGAAAAGATGAATGAGGTGATTGTTTATCATGGCGGTACAGAAATCATAGAACACCCTATATGCCAATTTGGTCGCCCAAACTTAGACTTCGGGAGGGGATTCTATGTCACAGATCTCTGCCAGCAAGCCACAAACTGGGCTGCTCAGGTGGCAGACCGAAGAAAAATGGCTCCCGTCCTGAACAGATACCGCTTAAACCGCGAAGCAATTCTTGCTGAGGGACGTTGCAAAATCTTTAAGGCATACGATCGGGACTGGCTGGAATTCATTGTTGACAGTAGGCAGGGGAAGCCTGTGGCCGATGCATACGACTATATTGAAGGAGGTGTGGCGAACGACCGAGTTGTGGACACCGTGAATCTATACATGGCAGGTCTGATGGACATCAACACCGCATTGACACGATTGGCTCAACACCAGCCCAACAATCAGATGTGTTTACTCAACCAAGCAATAACAGACAAGTATTTGATTTTCGATGGAATCCAGAAATTATGATGACCCTGTCAAGTCACCAGTGATTCAAGAGATTATTCTCAGCAATCGCATCGGTGCCATCTCGGTAGAACTGGCCAAACGACTTAACATAGAGCCAGTCAAGGCTCTGCAGTTGTTCTACGAGAGTCATACTTGTGCTGATTTGCACGATAAGGCCACAGGACTTTATCTGTATGGCGACCTTTATGTGGCTGACGAGTTCATGAGAGAAAAAGCATATAATTAACAAAAAAATAATGACAAATATGAAGACATTGGAGAAAATCTTTGCAGGGAAACTGCTGAACATCAAGGCTATCAAGTTGCAGCCAGAGAACCCCTTCACATGGGCAAGCGGCTGGAAGTCACCCTTTTATTGCGATAACCGCAAGACGCTGAGTTACCCCGACTTGCGCAACTTCGTGAAGTTGGAGATTTGCCGCGTCATCGAGGAGAACTTTCAGGAGGTGGATGCCATAGCCGGTGTGGCAACGGGTGCCATTCCGCAGGGTGCGTTGGTGGCTGACGCGCTGCACAAGCCTTTCGTGTATGTGCGCAGCAAACCGAAGGACCACGGACTGGAGAACCTCATCGAGGGCGAGTTGAAGCCTGGCATGAAGGTGGTGGTGATTGAAGACCTCATCTCCACAGGCGGCTCATCGCTGAAGGCTGTGGAGGCCATCCGCAACAACGGTTGCGAGGTCATCGGCATGGTGGCAAGTTACACCTACGGTTTCGACGTGGCAAAGAAGGCTTTCGACGAGGCCAAGGTGAAACTCATCACGCTGACCAACTACGAGGCTGTGCTGGAAGTGGCCCTGAAGACAGGCTACATCACCGAAGACCAGATTCCAGTGCTGAACGAGTGGAGAGCCAACCCAAGCGAGTGGAGGAAAGATAAGTGAAAAACTAAAAGTTAAATACGACTATCCGCAAACGTACCACCAACTGCTCATTTTAACACGAATTACACGAATATTCTCAAACTATGCAACCAGAAAACATGACACAAAGCACCTTCGGTGCGACTAAACACACGAAACCATCCGGATGGTTCGTGCAATTGGTCGCCGCTTGCGGCTTTGTGTTCTCTTTTTCCGCATGGCTTGGTGAAATTTCGTGTCATTCGTGTTGAAATGAACGCATGTCTGAAATAAGCACTTGGTGGTACGATTGCGGATAATCATTAAATTAAAAGTAAAAGTATCCTCCATTCGGGATGTATGCCATCAGGGGGAAAGGTAACTTAAACTTTTAGTTTTTAAGTAGGTGAACAAAAATAGTTTATATGATGCTGCAAGCCGCATTTTTCTCGGACAATAATTACCAAAAATTTCCAATAATTGGTTCC
>DGSP01000065.1:0-4301 GCA_002393555.1 Prevotellaceae bacterium UBA4359 | reverse complement strand
AGATAATTTTGTGTGGTTACTTAACTTTTAACTTTTCACTTAAAAACAATTAGTTTTTATGGCAAAATACGAAAGTCAAATCAAGCAGGTTCCCTTCAGTCAGAGTGCGGTGTATGCCAAACTGTCCGACTTGACGAACTTGGCTGTCATCAAGGAACGGATTGACGACCCCAACGTGCAGGCCAAGATACCCGCAGACAAGATAGAGGAGGTGCGCAACGCCGTGAACCAGATGGAGTTCACCACCGACACGGTGAGTGCGCCAGCAGGCCCTATCGGCACCATCGCCGTACAGATAGTGGACAGAGAACCTGAGAAGTGTGTGAAGTTCACCTCCACCAACTCCCCCGTCAGTTTCAAACTGTGGGTGCAGATGCTGCCGACAGGCGACACAAGCAGCAAACTGAAGGTGACGATTGATGCCGACCTCAACTTCTTCATGAAGCAAATGGTGGGCAGCCACCTGGAGAAAGGAGTAGATAAGTTTGCCGACATGCTGGCAATGATACCGTATGAATAAGTGAAGAGTGAAAAGTGAAAAGTGAAAAATCTAAGTCACTTTTTCCAATGAAGTGCCAACAAGCCGAATGGCAGGTAACTCAGATTTTTCACTTTTCACTCTTCACTTTTCACTTAAAAACAATCAGTTTTTATGGATAAATTGTGGACTAAAAACGTCTCAATGACGAAAGAGATAGAGAAGTTCACCGTGGGCAGAGACCGCGAGATGGACTTGTATCTGGCCAAATACGATGTGCTTGGCTCCATGGCGCACATCACCATGTTGCAGTCAATCGACCTGCTGACAGCAGACGAACTGAAAGTGCTGCTCAAAGAGTTGAAAACCATCTATCAGCAAGCAGAGAAAGGCGAGTTTGTAATAGAAGAAGGAGTGGAAGATGTCCACTCACAGGTGGAGATGCTGCTCACCCGCAAACTCGGCGACATCGGCAAGAAGATACACTCAGGCCGCAGCCGCAACGACCAGGTGCTCGTCGATTTGAAACTCTTCATCCGCGACCAAATCAAGGAGATAGCAGGGCTGGTGAAGAGCCTCTTCGACGAACTCATCATGCAGTCGGAGCGGTACAAGAACGTCCTCATGCCCGGCTACACCCATCTGCAAGTCGCCATGCCCAGCAGTTTCGGCCTCTGGTTTGGTGCCTATGCCGAAGGACTCGTCGACGATATGCAGTACCTGCAAGCAGCATGGAAAATCACCAACCGCAACCCACTCGGTTCGGCAGCAGGCTACGGCAGTTCCTTCCCCCTCAACCGCCAGATGACCACCGACCTCCTCGGCTTCGACTCCATGGACTATAACGTGGTCTATGCCCAGATGGGACGAGGCAAGACCGAACGCAACGTCGCCTTCTCCATGGCAAGCATCGCCGGCACCCTTGCTAAGTTAGCGTTTGATGCCTGCATGTTCAACTCACAAAACTTCGGCTTTGTGAAACTCCCAGCCGACTGCACCACAGGCTCCAGCATCATGCCCCACAAGAAGAACCCCGACGTGTTTGAATTGACCCGTGCCAAGTGCAACAAACTCCAGTCGCTGCCCGTCACCGTCACGATGATTATGAACAACCTCCCCGTGGGCTATTTCCGCGACCTGCAAATCATCAAGGAAGTCTTCCTCCCTGCCTTCGACGAACTGAAGGACTGCCTGCAGATGGCAGCCTACATCATCAATAAGATGGAGGTGAACGAGCACATCCTCGACAACCCCATCTACGACCCCATGTTCTCCGTAGAGGAAGTCAACCGCCTGGCACGTGAGGGCATGCCCTTCCGCGATGCCTACAAAAAAGTGGGACTCGACATCGAGGCAGGCCACTTCACCCCCAACAAAGACATCCACCACACCCACGAAGGCTCCATCGGCAACCTCTGCAACGACAAGATACAAGCCCTCATGGACGACGTGGTCAGCGGCTTCAAGTTCCAGAAGATGGAGGAGGCAGTGAAGAAACTGTTAAACAACCCATAAAGATAGACAGATAGACCCATAGACATAGCAACATAAAGAAGCGTTGACTTTTTGATTCTTGTATTCTGAATTTCGCCAAAAATACACAGCCAAGATGATAGAAGTTGATGCTCGCGTTTTAGGCGCGGGCTGAGACTTGTATCTGGCTGGAAGGCGTTTGGCGATGCCGAGAATACGGATGCAATATCAGTACCGCGCCACTTCTTATCACATATTAACGATATTTAACGCTATCGGCTGTTAAATTTTCAGCAAAACCTGCGTATATATAATAAAGGAAGAACAGATAAAACGAAAAGGATATGAACAAGAAAACCATCATCACCATCCTGCTCGCCTTCGTCGTAATGGCGGGGCAGGGGCAAGAGCCGTTCTTCTGCACAGATTCGGCAGTTGTCCGTGGGCGTATTGTTGACTATTCACCGACGATGGGCTTTCAGAATCTGACGGCACAGGTGACGGACATCTTCACGGGAGAGCTGAAGACTGCAACTGCAGAGATACGGGAAGATGGGACGTTTGAGAAGCGGCTGCTGTTGCACCATCCTATCCTCAACTGGTTTTACACAAATGAGACAAATATCAGCAAACAACAAGTACCTTTCTACCTCTGTCCAGGTGATACGTTAGAAATCTTGATATGTTTCCATGACGGCGATGTGCCAGATTGCATATACGGAGGAGGGCACTCCGCAGAAGTCGCACGACTGCTAAGAGTCAGAAACGACTATCTTAGCCTGCAAAAACTCTGTCGTTTCTTTGAAGGTGACATCGAAGCCTATAACGCTTTTGCCGACTCTCTTTATACTACTTGGCAACGTAAAATCGGCGCAATAGCCGATGCGTACCACTTCACCTCTTTCGAACGCCGGTTGGCAGAATGCGACATGGCAGCAGTCTTCGGAACCGCCTATCTCAGCTATTTCAGCCAGATACAGGACAAGATGGCGCAAGATGACCCTGCGGCTCCATATACCGCGGGTAATGCCATGATGGAACGGATCAGCCTCCCTGAAATCTATCCTCTGCTGAGGCGGTTGCCTAATAATGATTCGCTCATGCTCGCCACCAAATTCTTTCAATGGTATTTGAACGGTCTCGAGTTTTCTGCACCTTTTCGCTATCCCTTGTTTGTCAAACGTGGGATGGCATGGGGAAACAGCAGGGATGAGGTAACGGAGCAGCTGTCATTGCTTCGCGACACAGGACGGAGGTTGTTTGCTTCGGAGAACGACGTGTTGCCAATACAGTTGTTGCAGCTCCATTGCATCAACGAGGCTATTGGCGAATGGATGGAAGCAGGCACGGCAGAAGAAGATTTCCGTTCGGTGCAATCCTTCCTCACACATCCGACTCTTCAAAGGAAGGCGCAACAGATTCTTGACGAGCAGGCTGATATGGATCTCACACTCCCTTTGCCAGAAAGCGATGCCGCACACTTTGTGAAAGACATCCTTGCCCTATACCCTGGTCGCTATATTGTTCTTGATTTCTGGGCAATGTGGTGTGCACCCTGTAAGGCTGAGATTAGGGCGACCAAAGACTTCCGGCATCGTCTGCATGAACATTCGGATGTCAAATTTGTGTTTCTGGCCAATGAGCACAATCCCAATCGCGAGGATTACCTTGCATTTGTCCGAGAGAACCTGGAGGGAGAGGAAAACATAGCCATTGATGACAACCGTTTCCATCAGCTCCAAGAATTATTCGGCTTCAACGCTATTCCATTCAATGTTACCCTCACGCCCGATGGCCGGATTGTCCGAGACGGGCTCCTTCTACGTGCCGCCGAAGCAGGGTTCGATAGATTCATTCTGATGCTGGAGGAAATGAAAGCGAAACTCGAAGAATGAACATGAAAACAATCATCACATCTCCCACACGTTGTTTCTATGATGTGTCCTTCCCGTTCGCCCAGTCGCGACAGGTCTTATTGAATCCAATGGAAATACACATAGAAGGCAATCTCCAACACAATCGTTATGATTGACAGAAGGGAAAGGGAGCCGATGATGTAGAACAAACGCTGTGACAGCCATACACCTTCGTTGTTCCTCACAATGTCAGTAAGTCTGTGACTCTGCTTCTGCCATAGAACTTCCTGCTGTTTGTATTGGTCGGCAAGCATCAGTTTCTCCTGTTCCATCCATTGGTTATGGAGTTCTTGCATCTTCTGCCAGTCAGCATCAGAAACATTAACTAAAGTTTCGCAAGTGATGGCGCAGCTGCATAATTTAACATAAAATAGGAATAAAAAAGGCTTCGAAGTTTGTATAACTCACAGAAAATGAGTAAATTTACAATCGCC